>WTAT01000302.1 GCA_013139415.1 Desulforhopalus sp. | reverse complement strand
GTCTTCGCGCTGGAAGATCACGAACGGGGAATTCACATGGGGCCCGGTGAAGAGTGCCACCTTTTCCAGCTCTGCACTTTTCTGCCATCCCGGCTGGATAGCAATTCCGCCGAATCTCTTCATCATTGGGATGGAATCTGCAATAGTCAATCCCTGCACATAGTCACAATCAAGATTGTGTGCAATGCAGACGAGTTGGACGTAGTCGAGAGACACCCCTTTTGGCGTACCATCGGCAACAAAGAAGAAGGGTGGATAATCTCCCACTCGCACAGGGACCTTGGTCTTGGTCTGAAGCCATTGGCGCTCTACGGTGTTCAACTGCACCCGTTCTCTGATTCGGAAGGCCAGTGGCGCAAGGTCTGGATAGGCTTTCACCCAGGTTTGCTCCTCCGGGGTCAAAAGAACTTTTGTTGCGGAAGATTCTTGAGGCCACTTGCCGAACCATTTATTGGTGATGCGAGGCAGGTCTTCCCACTGGAGGGCCGCAATAGCCTTATTTAAAATCGGAATAAGTTCCGGCCAATCCTTACGGATGTGCGTGACCATTTCTATGGGATACTCGTCGATTAACAGGACGTTATCAATTGTCCCCTGCATTTTGTCCTTACGCCAATGGTCATAGCTCATCCAGGCAACGAGAACATCGACCTCCCTGGCCAGCAGGGCCTGGGTCATGGCCTCATGGCTGTCATAAGGCTTTTTGATAATTTCCGGAAGTGTTTCCAGCAGGGATCTTGTCGGTCGTGCGGCTCCTTTGAATCCAACACGCATGCCTTTCAGGTCTGAGAAGTTCTTTAACTGATATTCGTGTTGGGAGCGTGCAAAAACTGAAAAGTAGGTGGCCATCACGACATCAGTTGGGTTGTAATAAATCTCCCGGTTCGGATCTCTTCCACCAAAAGCCAGACCGTCGATCTCCCTGTTCTCTGCCTTTTCCTGAACGGCGGCCCATGAATCTTCAATGTGTAGGCGAATTTTGGTCTTGAGCCGTTGACTGATCTGTTCAAAAAGATCGACCAGAACACCGATATAAGCACCATCAGCCCTCCTGATCACCATGGGTGGATAGCTGGTGGGGGCGCCCAATACTATGTCAGGGTGTTCCGCCAACCAGGCCAGTTCCTCGGTTGTAAGGTCAATCAGGGGAGTCGCCAACCGCGTCGAAGTCGTGGAGTTTTTCTCCGCTGCGGCCGCTGAAAATAAGCAAAAAACAGCAATGAATAGTAACAGAAAGAGTAGAAAACCAGACACAAAAGAGTGCAGAGTCCTTATTGCATTTGTCTTAAAATGATTGTGCTTAGTTATCATTATTATCCAACGGCTAACTTAAATAAGTGTTTAAGACATCAGTGCGTTGGCAATGTAACCCACATAAATTACTACCAGCAAAGCCCCTAACGGCCGACCAAAGGTTTTATTTTTTGATAAGCCTACATACACTACCAATAGTGCGGTCGCGGCTACATTGACAATAATAGCCGTATTGAGTGCCAGATCCAGGGGAATCGGCTTGATAAGTGCCGTAGCTCCAAGGGTGAAAAAGATATTGAAAATATTCGATCCGAGCACATTACCCAACACCATACCAACATCATTACGACGTGCTGCAGTTATAGACGCAATCAGTTCCGGAAAGGAAGTGCCCGGCCCTACTATCACCAGACCGATCACTCGCTCTGCCATTCCGAGGCTTCTGGCAATACCGCTGGCACCATCCACTATAAACTCGCCACCAAAAACAAGCCCTACCAAACCTATAGCAACAAAGAAAACTGCCTTAGACATAGCGTGAGGGCTTGAATCTGCGCTATCGGAAGTCGCAAGACCTTTTTTAGTGGCCTTATCGTGATGAGAAGTTGCGGCGGAGGCTTCACCATAGACATAACGCATAAATATGGCGAAAAAGAACAGGAACACAATCCCCGTAGACGGAAACAGTTCGTGGTAATTTATGTGATCGAAGTAAATTTGGTTACCGCAAACACCTACCACAGCAGCTGAAAGCAGACACATGGGCAGGTCTTTTGAAATAGCATCGCTACCAACTTTGAGAGGTGTGATCAAACAGACAATACCAATCACAGCACAAATATTGAAGAGATTGCTTCCAAGAATGTTTCCCAGGGCAAGATCAGTGTTCCCACTCAGTGCTGAATTAATATTGACTGTAAATTCCGGCATCGATGTGCCAAAGGCAACAATAGTACTGCCTATGACAATTGTTGGGATATTAAAGCGTTTGGCAATGGCCGATCCCCCATCAACAAGATAGTGAGCTCCATACACAGCCATCCCTATGCCCAATAACAAAGTTATTATATCCATCTGTATATCCTCGGAAAAGTTTTTATTAAAAAACATACACCATTAGCGAAAGCTATAATGACGGAAATCCTTGTTGTCTTAAAACGTTACGTGTAAATAACATTAAACAAAGGCTCAAGAGTCATGTGATACTCGATTTTTTTGATTACGTATGAAACTCAGCTGCTTTTTTTGTCATTCCCGCGCAGGCGGGAGATAAGCGCAGACTTCGATCCAGTGATCCTGCTAGTAACTGGATCCCCGCCTGCGCGGGGATGACAACCCTGCTGGATTTCATTTCTCTTTTGTTATCAATACACTACGCCTATGTCCACAAAATTGGCTGAGTTTCATACGTAATCAGGATTTTTTTTACCACCGAAATGGCTGGAACATTTCCTTTAAAACAGGAGTGATCGACCACGGCCCCTCTCCCTCACCCAATGTTTCCACCTCGAGCGAGTGGGCATTAACCCAGAAGAGCAATAGCAACACGACCACGTAAACCACTCCAAGAATGATGTTTGTACTACGGCTAAAAGGAGAGCGCACCAGCGATACAACAGGTACAATGTAGGTTGCAAGAAACCACCCCAGGCCACCGGTAATAAGTACAGCTATGTGGAGAACGGAAATCCCCGCAGCTTCACCCGGGAGTTTTGCAGCAATATCTTCTATAGACCCTGAGAGCGGCTGAAAAAAACCGGCAATGGTGTGGGCCAGTGCCAGGTACATGAACAAATCAGCAGCCACCAGTGACCAGTGCGTGCAGTAACCAACCTCATCTAAGGTACCGGACATAATGAACGCTACCAGCGCAATCATCGAAAGCCCCAGGGCCATAAAAAGCGCCATGTTGGCCCCGACGTGCACCGAGTGATCCACTCCAGGCACACTGAGACCACCTGAGACTCTGTAGAGCTGATTGATCTGAAACGAGACAATCGCAATGTTGAATCCGATCACGGTCAGACGCGCGCGCATCACGTTGACGGCAACGCGGACAGGCTTTCGATCCTCTGACATTCGCTTTCCTCTGTTGGCAATACTTCTAACGTTCTTGACTTGTTCTCCCCCACCTAAAATAAAACTCCGCCTGATTGGTCAATTCGACCATCCAGGCAGAGTTTCAGAATGGGGAATTCCCCTGCAATCAGTGGTGCCAGAGAATCAATTCAGAACCATGGCGAGATACCCAAGAATAAGGACCAACGCCGATGTTATGGCGTACGGCACCGGATAACCGACTGCCGGCATGTCACTTTCACAGATTTCCTGGGCAGCCTTCATGGACGCCGTGTGGTTACGTGCCCCAGCAACAGCACCTTGTAGAATTGCCGGATTCATCTTACGAATATAGAAACCATAGATCCATCCCAAAATTGGTGGAACTAGTGCTCCCAGGAATCCGATCACAGCAAT
>WTAT01000438.1 GCA_013139415.1 Desulforhopalus sp. | reverse complement strand
GTCTTCGCGGAGTATTGATCCAGACATCGACACCTTGCACCATTTCCTGTGCCAGAGCCATATCGTAATCTTCCAGGAAAACGGCACGGGTACGGACTTCGGGTCTCTTAACGAATTGTGCCCATTGCTGTATGAATTGTTTGCCCACTTCGTCTTGTGGATGGGCTTTGCCGGCAACAATCAGCTGAACGGGATACTGCACGCTGGTGATCAGACGAACCAGCCGCTCCGGGTCATGTAACAACAGGTTAGGGCGTTTATATTCAGCAAAACGGCGGGCAAAACCAAGAATGAGGATATTGGGGTCCAGATTGTGAGTCGCCTGGGTAATGGTTTTTGGGTCTTCACCTCGCTGGCCCAGTTGTTTGGCAAGACGCTTACGGGCATAATTAACAAGGCCCGCACGTTCTTCCCCGACGAATGTCCACAAGGCCTCATCACTGAGGTTTTCGAGGATCGCGTTCGCCAGGACCTCTGGATCAGCTCGCCAGCGTTCCTTACCGGCGGCCCGGGTCCATATCTCGTCGGCCCAGAGGGAATCCCAGGAGGGCACGTGCACCCCGTTGGTGATGTGCATCACCGGTACTTCGCTTTGCGGCCAGTGTGGATAGAGATTCTGAAAGATGCGGCGACTGACCTTACCATGCAGCCTGCTGACACCATTGGTCATCCCGCACGTCCGCAAGGCGAGATAGGCCATGTTGAAAGGTTCCGATTGATTCTTGGGATTCTGCCTTCCGAGGGCGCTTAATGTCGTGGGGGTAATGCCCAGAAGCTTAGCATACCGGCTGGCGTATTTGAGGAGCAACGCCTGGGGGAAGGTATCAAAACCGGCGGCAACCGGTGTGTGGGTGGTAAAAATATTTCCGCCGCGAGTCGCCCAGAGTGCCTCCCAGAAATCAACTCTGTTTCGCTCCATGAACTGCCGGGCGCGGTCCAGGGTGACGAATGCAGCATGTCCTTCGTTAAGATGACATACATCGATTTCCACGCCCAATGCCTCCAAAAGCCGCCATCCACCTATCCCGAGGGCTATCTCCTGGCCGAGGCGTATTTCCTGTGAGCCACCGTAGAGTTTGCTGGTGATGCCGCGATCCCGTGGACTGTTCAGGGGATCGTTGCTATCAAGAAGGTAGAGGGTAACCCGGCCGACGATCGCCTTCCAAACCCGAAAATGTACTGGACGGCCGGGAAATTGGAGTGTCACCTGCATCCACGAACCGACACCCGAGATCATCGGCTGGATCGGCAGACTGACCGGATCATTGTAGGTATACACATTCTGTTGCCAACCGTCGGTATCGAGCATTTGCCGGAAATACCCTTCCTGGTACAACAGGCCAACACCGATCACCGGTACTCCCAAGTCGCTGGCCGCCTTGAGGTAGTCTCCGGCGAGGATGCCAAGTCCACCTGCATAGAGTGGAAGTGGCTCTCCGAGGCCAAACTCCATGCTGAAGTAAGCGATTGTTTGCAACTTGGCATCAGGATAGGTGGCGTTGTACCACCCGCTCTGGCTATAATAGGTGTCACGATCGGCAGCCAGGTGCTCTAACAATTCCCTGAAATGAAGGTCTTTTGCCAGCTCTTCTAATCGCTTCTGGGGAAGATTTTGCAAAATAACGTAGGGATTTTCTATCTGTTCCCAGGTTTCCGGGGCCATGGCCTTCCACAGGGCATCGCCGGCATGGCTCCAGGTCCAGCGCAAATCAGTCGCCAGGTCTTCTAAAATTTCCAGTTCGGGAGGCAGTTCCCGTAGCCTGTAAATGTGGTTGCTCATGATTACACGTCGGCTCCTTGTTCATCACATGGATTCAGGTTCGATAGATTTATCAGCTTTCGATATCCAGATTATGCCAAATTTCGGCTGCTCCTCTTTCGGCGGGTGTTATTGTTGGCTGGCTCATGAAGAAATCTTTTTTTATTGCTTGCTGACTTGCTGTTTTCCTCTGTCGTTTGGCGTATTGCTGATGTGTCTTGGTTTGATCAACCTGACCATAGTTGCCTCTACCTCATCACCGGAAAAAGGTTTTGTGAGCAGACAGTCGATACCTTTCTCGCGAATATCTTCAAACGTAGTGTTATTTCCATACGAGGTGATAAGAATTTTTATAGTCTCATAGCATCTGTTGTTGATTATCTCGAAAAAATTCAGGCCATTCATATCTGGTAGTAATTGTTCACATATAATGATGTCAAACAGCTCTTTTTCTGTTGCAATTAATGCCTGGGTCGCATTTTCCACTGTGTGGAGGTGGCAATTACGTGACCCAAAAAACAACGATAAAGACTTTCTGATCCCTTCATCACCATCTACAAGGAGCATTTTTTTTTCGGTTAACATTAAGATGGTCCCTTCTTGCAGAGTGAAAGTTTCAATCCTTCGCAAAATATGAGTGCCTTACAGAGTTGATTTTAATTTTTTACAGGAAAATAGTCTGCGAACGGCACGTACACCCCTCCAGAGAGGGGACTGAGCTGAGCACCTTCAAGGGGCATTGAAAAAAATCCGGCTTGCTTGCCGTTTACCGGGGATAGTTTCTCAATAATGAGTAAAGCAGAAACTATGCCAGCACTCGATCCTCCTTTTAATTGCTGTTTATTCAATAAGCTATAGCTTTGAATGGTTGTTTTTTTGTTCCCCGTAACTTTAACTACGAAAATTTTCATATTGGATTTGCAACTTTTTGCAGATTATATATGGGGTGTGATTTAAAATCATATTTTCAGTGAATGACAAAAAAAAGCAAAAATATTAGGGTGATTTGCCAAGAGACAATACGTTTGTGTGAGTTTTGATCGTTGCGACCTAAGCTAATAGGTAGCCTTATGATAAACGTGTGGCAAAAACACTGTATGAGGGAGATAAAGTGATTGTGCAAATCTTTCAAGAAAGCTTGATCCCAACGTTTGTAATAGACGACAACCATATCATCACACACTGGAACAAGGCTTGTGAACGACTGACTGGTGTTACAGCAGATGAGGTGATTGGCACAAGCAAACAGTGGCTTGCCTTTTCTTCAGAAGAAAAACCTGTCATGGCTGACCTCATCGTGGAGGGGGCACCAAAAGAAGTAATCGTCAACCATTTTGGCGATGGAGTCCGGGAATCTGCTTTAATGGATGGGGCGTATGAGGCGGAAGGTTTCTTTCCTGCCCGGAGAGAAAAAGACAGCTGGTTATTTATTACCGCTGCACCCTTAAAAGATGATCAGGGAGAAATCATTGGTGCGATAGAAACGTTACAGGATATCACTGCCCGTAAGCAAACGGAACATACCTTACTAAAAGCGCAGGAAGAATTAGAAAAACGTGTTGAGGAACGTACTGTTGAGTTAACATCAAATAATGCTAACTTAGAAAAAGAGATTGCCGGGCGGAAGCGGGTTGAAGAGGAATTAAGACAAAGTGAAAAAAAATTCCGTACCGTGGCGGACTTCACCTATGACTGGGAATATTGGATAGATCCAGAGGGCGGCCTTTTATATGTCTCCCCCTCGTGTGAAAGGATCACCGGGTATAGCACAAAAGAATTCAAAGAAAATTCAGACCTGCTTGTATCTATTATTCATCCTGATGATCGAACGGAGTTTCTCCGGCACCTTAAAAAAGAAATAAAGAGTGACAGCCTGTCTCACATCGATTTCCGAATCATTAGTCAGGATGGTGAGGAACGCTGGATATCTCATTTATGTCAACCCGTCCTGGATACCGATGGTAAGAGTCTTGGTCGGCGAGCGAGTAATCGTGATATAACAAAACGCAAGCAGTTGGAGGCGGCAATTCGTCAGGAGCGCGGAGAACTTGAAATACGTGTGAAGGAGCGGACAGAACAGCTTTCATCTGCCTACGACACTCTTCTGCATGAAATGGATGCGCGTAAAAAAGCATATGAGGGTCTACTAAAGAGTGAGGAAGAACTGAGAAAGCGTAAAAAATTCATTGAAACCATCTTGGACAATTTACCAATTGGCCTCGCGGTGCATACGATTACTGATGGAATTGTCCATTATATGAATTCAAAATTTACTCAGATATATGGCTGGCCAAAAGAGGCTTTGGGTAGTTTCGATGCGTTCTTTGATCGAGTGTACGCAGATCCGAAATATAGAAAAGTGATTAAAAAAAGGGTCATTAAAGATATAGCAACTGGTGATCCGTCAAAAATGATCTGGGAAAATATCCTCCCAACCAACCAGCGCGGCGAACAGCTTGTGGTTACCGCTATAAATATCCCGTTGTTTGAACAAAACCTGATGATTGCAACGGTTCAGGATGTTACCGAAAAATATAAAGCCAACAAGGCCTTGCAGTTTACTCGTTTTTCCATTGATCACGCAAATGATATGATCTATTGGGTGGACCCTGAAGGAAATATTGTCGATGTAAACCAAACAACCTGTATTAAATTGGGATGTTCAAGAGATGAACTTTTGTCGATGAAAGTAATGGATATCAACCCTAGCTTAACTCTTGATAAGTTTCTTGAAGACTGGAAAAACATCAAAATTCACGAGACCTGGAGAGTAGAAACCAGCCATTACTGCAAACATGGGGACGTCATCCCTGTAGTAATCCATAGCAACCATATTGCATTCAACGGCAAGGAGTACCATTGTATTTTTGCCCGTGATATCACTGAGCGTCGGGAACTGGAAGGTCTTGTAGCAATCCAGGACAAAATGGGTTCACTTGGTCGGGTGGCTGCAGGTATTGCCCATGAAATTAGAAATCCTTTATCGACTATCAACGTTTATTTGAGCACCCTGAAAAGGCTCCTTGAAGGTGAAAATTTTAATACGAGTAATTTGACGAACATTAAAGAAGCTATTGCAGAAATGGATACCGCATCCCATAAAATCGAAACTGTTGTAAAACGGGTTATGGATTTTTCCAAGCCAAGCCAGCACAAAATGCAATTATTGAACGTTAATAGATGTGTCAGAGAAGCTGTCGATCTCTCGGCGGTCACTTTGAGAAAGAGCGGGGTCGTGTGGGAGTTGAAATTGGACGACAATCTGCCTGAATGCTATTTGGATTGTCAGTTGATCGAACAGGTGATGTTAAACCTTATTACGAACGCCATAGAAGAATTGGCAGAAAGTCAGGGGGATAGACAACTTCTGGTGGAGACTGCAGAAAAGAGGCGTGAAGATGGAGAACTGTGTATCGAAATAACAGTTGCCGATTCGGGCTCAGGTGTGGCTCCTGAGCTACGTGACAAGATATTTGATCCTTTTTTCACAACCAAGCATTATGGTTCAGGTATAGGGCTTAGTATTTGCCATAGAATTATCAGTGATCACCATGGATCTTTGCATGTTTCAACTAGCAAGTGGGGCGGGGCACTTTTTGCTGCGGAATTTCCTGTCAAAAAGGAGGCAGCTAACTGATGGTTACATACTCCATTTACATAGTTGATGATGAGCAGTCTCTAGCCAAGGGAATAGCCTTAATCCTGCAAAAAGACTATCAGACCAAGTCTTTTACCACAGCTGAAACAGCTCTCGACGCCATCAAGAAAAATAGTCCGGATCTGGTCCTGCTTGATATAGGACTGCCGGGAATGAATGGTGTTGAAGCCTTGCGTCTGATAAAAAAGGATTATCCCGAAATTGTAGTGATTATGATAACTGCCTTTGAGGATATCAAAACAGTTATCGCAGCGATGCGGCTTGGTGCGTACGATTATGTAGTAAAACCCATCCAGATGGATAGCCTGGAGGTAACTATAAAGAATGCCTTAGAAAGCATCAGGCTGAGAAAAGAAGTCCAGGCTTTACAGGAAAAATATCTCAAGGAGAACCTGCCTTTTTTTATTGGTGAAAGCAAGGTTATCCAGGAGGTAATGCAGTACATCGAAAACGTTGCCAAGAGCCCTGACACGCCGATTCTTATTCTCGGAGAATCTGGTACAGGTAAAGAACTTATCGCCAGTGCTATCCACTTCAGAAGTCCAAATTTTCAAGGGCAGTTGACCCCGGTCAACTGCGCTGCCATTCCTAAGGATCTTCTTGAAAGCGAACTGTTTGGCTACGTTAAAGGGGCTTTCAGTGGGGCTAATCCGTCTGGAAAAAAAGGACTTATAGAACAAGCAGCAGATGGCACTCTTTTTCTCGATGAAATTGGTGATTTGGATCTTGATGCGCAGGCCAAACTTTTGCGATTTCTTGAATCCGGTGAGTTTTATAAAGTTGGCGGAACCAAAAAAGTACACGTTCAGACAAGGGTAGTATCGGCAACCAACAAGGATCTCGTAAAGATGATAGATGACGGGTCATTTCGTGAAGATCTTTATTTCAGGATCGGGGTCGTGAAACTTGAAATCCCTTCATTGAACAAACGGCCTGAAGATATTCTGCCCATCGCCAAGCATTTTCTGGTGGAGTTCAGTAAAAAATTTGGTAAATCGTTTAGTGGTATAGCTCCTCGGGCTGAACGAGCATTACAACAAATTCAGTGGCGTGGAAATGTTCGTGAACTGAAAAATATTATTGAAAGAGCAACCCTTATTGCAAAAGGGCCGGAACTAACCCTGGAGGATCTCGGGACACTGGAGGTTCACTCTGCTCCTGGAGCAAAACATTTGCCTGACAAACTAACCTCACCGATTCCTCCTGCCGGTATTGATTTGCCTGCTTTGTTGGAATCTATCGAAAAACAGTATATTGAAGAAGCCTTGAAGATTACAAAGGACAATGAGACTAAAGCAGCCAAGCTTCTTCATTTTAAATATTCCACACTTCGTTACCGCCGAAGGATACTGGACGTACCCTGAGTTGGGTAAGCCCTTTTCACTCTATGCCTTATTTTCCCGTTTACCGGGGTTAGTTTTGGGTCGCCCCGGGATTTTAAAAAACCTTCAAATCCTATCTGCAATATTTTGTAGATAACGTTTCTGCTCTCCTGTCGCTTCTTTGGTAATATCCTGTAACTAGCTGAAAATATGTCCTGTTTTGAGTTTTTTGCGTATGGCATAAATTCTGCATCGTATATGAGGAATAAATTTGCTGAAATATAAAACCAAGCCATCTCAGCAATGCTGGGGATAATATGCCGGGTATATTGCAAAGTTCTGGCGAGGACTAGATTCTACCTTTTAACAACAAGAGCAGGAGAAAAAAAATGAAAAACATTCTTTTAGTGACTGACCTTGCGACCCAGACAAATCGTGCTTTTGAAAGAGCAATTAAGCTTGCGACCACCTTGGCGGCTAAATTCCATATACTTCATGTTTGTCCTTTGTATTCTTCGCCTGGTAATAAAAAACAGAAAATTTCCCTGAAAAGGGACGCTGAAAATATGATAAAAAACTCCCTGGCTGCCCATAAAGGGGTAAAAGGATTAAAACCTTCTATTACCGTAATAGAAGGTGGTGAGACCTTTGCCGAAATCATTAACCACGCTGAGAAAGTTAGAGCCGGTCTGATTATTATGGGGATGCATGGCAAGGTTAAATTGCTTGATATGTTTGTTGGAACAACAATTGAAAGGGTCATCCGTAAGGGAATAAAACCCGTGCTGATGGTCAGAGATACACCTGATGATGGTTATAAAAATGTTTTGGTCGGTACAGATTTCTCGGCTGGATCTAAACAGGCCTTTCATATTGCCCTTGAACTCGCGCCAAAGAGTACGTTTCATCTTGTCCACTGCTATGGTTTTCCTAATATCTATATGGGTGACCATATGGCCCAGCATGCGGAAGATGTTATCGCCGATCTTGCAGGCGACAGGCTGGATAGATTCGTCAAACAAAATAAAAGGATGTTGAAAAAGTATAAGGTTACACCGGAAAAATTCAATTTCTCGAAGGTGAAAGGGGATACATCTTCCAGCTTGATTAGTGTGGCTTCTAAAGTGAAATCGGACCTCATCACTATTGGAACATACAGCAATGTCAGTATTATGCCTTATAAGCTCGGTGGCACTGCGAGAGATATTCTGGCTTCCCCACCTTGTGATGTGTTGGTTGCAAAAGGTTTGTAGGCAAAAAAAGTATACAAAAACACTTACGCACTACAGATCGAATATCAATTTAATAACTAAAGAGTCGTAACCTTAAGTCTGTTAAACGGAGAAGTGTATATGTATATGGAAGCCTCGGAAAAAACAGCATGGTTGTCCATTCTAACCAATGTGTTGCTGGTAGGCATAAAAACGGGGGTGGCTTTTCTTTCAGGAAGTTTAGCTGTTACAGCAGATGCGATCCATTCCCTGTCTGATGTTATTTCGTCAGTCATTACTCTCATTGGTATAAAAATTTCAGGTCGTCACGTTCGTGGCTTTCCCTACGGACTTTATAAGGTGGAGAACCTGGTTGCAATGGTGACCTCTGTCCTGATTCTTGTCGCCGGTTATGAAATCAGTAAAACATTACCAATGAGCGTATACTGAAAAATCCTTACCTCCATGAAGAGAAAGCCAAAGGAATCAAAGTAGCCAACTGGTTGCTGGAAAATGGACTTGACGTGCTGATAGCGAGCCATGATCAGGCCGGCAGGGGACCTGGTTTTGTCCTGGGTAATGCCGGAGCTGAGATTCTTCTCACTAAAGAAACCAACGCTGAAAAAGCCTTGGCAATGGGGGAAGGTGAGCTGGGACAAAACGTCATCAAAGATACTCATTATGAAAAAAGCATCAAAATGAATACAGCCCTGAGTTGATTAAAGGAGATAAAATGCTGGATGAAAAATTAATCCGAGAAACCCTACAGACCGTTCTGCATCCTAAATTAAAAAAAAGCCTCATAGATATTGGTATGATTCGTAATATCCTGATAGAGGGTGATGTGGTTACACTTACCCTGGCTTTAAAAAGTGAGAGATCTCCTCTGAGAAAGGGCTTTGCAGATAAAATTGAAACACTAGTGGGTGCATTGCCCGATGTTTCTTCAGTCCAGGTGGAGGTTGTGGCTTTAAGCAAGGAAGAGTTTGCACGATTATTCCCCAAAGCTCCATTAAAAGGCATCGAAAATATAAAACATTTCCTGGCGGTAGCAAGTGGCAAAGGCGGTGTCGGCAAGACCACCATTGCTGTCAATGTTGCTTTGGCTCTTGCGAACCAGGGCTACAAGGTTGGACTTTTGGATGCTGATGTGTATGGACCAAGCGTTCCCTTGATGCTGGGTCTTTCGGATACGCTGGAACAGGATGACAATATGATTATTCCCAAGGAAAAGTATGGATTACGGATTATGTCTTTGGGAATGACTGCTGGGCAAAATGAAGCGTTTATCTGGCGTGGCCCACTTGTTTCTAAGATGATTCATCGGCTGTTGGGGCAGGTGAAGTGGGGTGAACTCGATTACCTGGTCATCGACCTTCCCCCAGGAACCGGTGACCCGTCAATTACAATTGCTCAAGCCCTTCCTGATTGTTCGATTTTAATGATAACTACACCACAGGAAGTCGCTTTGGCGGATGTGCGTCGATCTATCGCTCTGTTTAACAAGACTGGACATCCTCTGGTCGGTTTGGTCGAAAACATGTCCTATTTTCTCTCCAATGAGTCTGCAGAGCCAATTAATATTTTTGGTAGCGGAGGTGGAGAAAAACTCAGCAAGGAGGCAGATATACCATTATTAGGAGCCCTTCCACTTGATCTTGAATTGAGGGAGGGAGGAGATAATGGAGTTCCATTAATGGTGTCTGAACCAAATTCTTCAACTGGCCTTATTTTTCAAACAATTGCCCAAAAAGTAGCAGGCCGGATCAAGTGAGTAACTGTGTACCAGGGAAAGCCTTATGTCCACTAAAGATAACAGTCAATTAAATCGATTTATTTTAGATAGTATTCCCGTGGCCATTGTGACCATGGATTACGATTTTAAAATTACTTCTTTTAATAAACGAGCTGAGCAATTGACCGGATATTTAGCAGATGAAGCGGTGGGCCGGCCGTGCTATGAAATAGTAAACGGCAGTCGTTGTGGAGAAGATTGCCCGCTCCAGACAGTTCGGAATGCTGGTGAGTCACCATCAGGTCTGGAGGCAGAAATTGTCAACCGCCATGGTGAGCATATTTCAATAAGAATAGGAGCCGCCTCTATTCTAAATGAGGACAAAAGCTTTGTCGGTTACCTGGAAGTTATTGAAGATATCTCCCGACAAAAAAGAAGAGAACGAGAAAAGAATAATTTTATCTCAACGATTGCCCACGACATGAAATCTCCACTGGTTGGCATCAGTGGTTTGATTAAAAGACTTAAAAAAGAGCAAATATGTGAGACGAACGAAAAGCTGCGGGAATATCTCAGGGTGATGGACGAGGCTGAAGAACGATTGGAATCAATGGTCAATGATTTCCTTGAGTATTCCCATTTGGAGAGCGGTCAAATCAAACTGGATCTGGATGAGATCGACATTCAGCAGATCTTGGAACAAGTGGCTGAGATGCATCAGCTCAGGGCAGAGGGGAAAAATATTATTCTTTCGTTTGACTGCCATTCTCTGGGGGCAATTGAGGCAGATGCGAACCGTTTACATCGTGTGTTTACCAACATTGTCGATAATGCTATTAAATATTCGCCGCAACAATCTGAAATTGCCATCAGGGTAAGCGAAACGGATAAGGAGATAGTCATTTGTTTCCAGGATCAGGGCTGGGGGATTAATCCCGAGCAAATGCCATATATCTTTGATGCCTTCTACCGTGCAGAGTCGGAAGAGGAAGTAAATGGCCATGGCCTTGGATTGGCAGCATCCAGGGCCATTATCCGTCAGCATGGAGGCAGGATATCGGTGGAGAGTAGACCGGGAAAAGGTTCTGTATTTACGGTACGACTGCCTAAACAAAAAACATGAGCCTGTCTGACAAATCATGATGGTGGTCATTGAATACCTTAATGTATTGTCTCGGGGGGGCTGGCAGCGAGGCCTGCGAGGTAGTTGCTGGCGACAATATCTGCTTGCATCTTTTTTAGGAGCAACCCCGGGATGTCTGGGGGCTTTTACCGTTGTGTCTCTGTATTCACATCGGGAAGTCTCTTTGGGGGCGCTCGTGGCCGCTATGATAGCTACCAGTGGTGACGAATCATTTGTCATGTTCTCCATGATCCCGGAAAAGGCACCAATTGTCTTTATAGTTCTCTTTTTTATTGCTCTTTTGGCTGGTTATTTCACTGATGCGGTTTTTGGTGAAAAAACATGTAATCAGGCTGCCTGTCACAATGAGTTTGATACCCATGAAGAAGATATCTGCCACTGTTTCCCCTGGGGCAGTCTCAGAGAGCAGTGGCGACAAGGCTTTGCAGTGCGAGGTGTTGTAGGAATTGTATTGCTCCTCTTTCTTTTTGCTGTAGTGACAGGCTGGCTTGGTCCGGCTGTCTGGAACTGGTTAAGGGTGACGCTGGTGATTCTTTCCTCCGTAGCACTTTTTATTGTTTCAACAGTTCCGGGCCATTTTTTGGAGGAGCACCTGTGGAACCATGTGGTGAAAAACCATGTACCAAGAGTGTTTCTTTGGACTTTTGGTGCTCTGCTCTTGATGCATATATTGGTAGATCATCTCCATCTTGAGGTCTGGATGCAGGAAAATCAGCTCATTGTATTGTTGTTTGCCTGTCTTGTTGGGCTTATCCCTGAATCTGGACCCCACCTCCTGTTTCTTACTTTGTTTGCTGAAAATGCTATTCCTTTCAGTACCTTTCTGGCCAGCTCCATAGTACAGGATGGTCATGGAATGTTACCTTTGCTTGCAGAATCCCGCCGGGATTTTCTGCAAGTAAAAGCAATTAACTTAGTTGTTGGGCTCTTGGCGGGATTTATTGGATATGCTTCTGGATGGTGAAGAGTTCTGTTGTTTTGAGGGGTAAGGCACTAACAAGTTCAGACCTGGGCCTTGCAATACATTTTTCTTCATTAACGTCGGCTATATGTGGCACGGTAATTGCTAATAATAAAATGAGAAGTGGGCCTGTTGTTCTGACCATTGTGATTGTTCTTTATCGGTTAGGGCAAGGCCGTATTGGGCTCCAGGAAAAGAACGGGCAGTTGATCTTACAAACACCTTAGTGAAAGGAGGTTGAAATGAAAGAAATCAATAAAGTACTGGTTTGTGTGGATTTGTCCGAATTCTCGAGAGAGACCATTGAAGCTGCCCTTGCACTTACCAGAGGCCAAAATACAGAAATTTTGCTTTTTAATGTAATCAATAGCAGAGAAGTTGAAGCTGTGAAGATTGTAAGGCCATACTTGCATGAAGAGTATAATGTTGAAAACTTTATAAAACGTGTGAAAGAGGAAAGACAACATTTGATCGAGGAGATGATCAAGGAACATTTCCTTTCAGACAAGGCTCAAATGAATATCCTTGTTCGTGTGGGATCCCCTTACAGGGCAATCTTAGAGGCCATAGAAACCGAAAATATTGATCTTGTAGTTATAGCCTGCAAAGGCAGAAGCAATCTCATAGGTACCCTTCATGGCTCTAACGCGGAGAAAGTATTCAGACATTCACAGGTTCCAGTTCTAAGTGTTAGAAACCGGAAACGATTTGGCCGGAATCAATAAACGGGAGGAATACTAATGAAAATCATAAAACGAATTGTTGTTTGTATCGATTTTTCTGTCTATTCCCCTGATATTATTGAATATGCAGCTGGCGTTGCAGAACGAACCTCTGCGGAGATTATTGCGGTAAACGTTATTAATAAACGATTAATTGAATCTCTGAAAAATGAGTTTGATGAAAGTAACTACCGGACATTTTCATTGGAAAAATTTACAGGTGATGAAATAGAGAAGCGAACTCGACATTTAGATGAATTGATTGGTCAATGGGTATCGAAAAAGGTCACCACCAGGACACTCATCAGGAGTGGAGTTCCATTTGAGGAGATCCTTAAGGCTGTAGATGATGAAGAAGCTGATCTTCTGGTTATAAGTTCAAGAGGCAGGTCTAACTTTCAAGATTATATGTTTGGTACTACTGCGGAAAAAATTTTCAGGCACTCTCCAGTGCCTGTATTAAGTCTAA
>WTAT01000168.1 GCA_013139415.1 Desulforhopalus sp. | reverse complement strand
TACTCAGTTCAGTACCCCCTTTGAGGGGTGCTCAGTTCAGTACCCCCCCTGAGGGGTATAAGTGCCTTGGTGGTCACTTTAAGTTACCAATTTCAAAACACTCTCCAGATTTCTTGTTTTTTATACCCGTCAGGTAAGCGACAGACTCCGAGCGGGCACTAAAAAGAGTACCTCTCAAGGGGGTGCTGAAAGAAGTGACAGGCTTTCAGGAGTAAGGCACTAATCCCTTCAATCATGGAATAGCTAGCACAGAATACCCCTGGGATTGTTGCCAAACTACAGAGATCAAACCATTCCCAACATGGTCGACTTCTAGCAGTATGGAAGCTCTTTTCAAATGCGGTTTATCGCACCATCTCCAAGAATTTTTCTACCACTTTCGGGTCTAAATGTGTTCCTGCCAGGGATTTGATGTGTTCACGTGTTTTGCCATTTGACCAGGCGTGGTGGTAGCGGCGTTCGTTTGTCAAGGCATCCCAGATATCAGCCACAGAGAAAATCCTGGCAACCAGTGGTATCTCATCCCCTCGCAGGCCCTGGGGGTAGCCTGTTCCGTCCCATTTTTCATGATGACAGTAAGGAATATCCAGTGCAGGCTGCAGATAGTCGATATTGGAAAGCATCTGGAAGGCATAAACCGGATGTTTTTCCATTATCAGTCGATCTTCAGGGGTAAAGGAGCCTGTTTTTAATAAAATATTGTCTGATATAGCCATTTTACCGATATCATGGAGCAAAGCCCCTCTTCTGGCCTGAGTGCATTGCTCTTCGTCCAGGCACAATGCCCGGCATAACAGCAAAGTCATCTCCATCACACGCTGGGTGTGCCCCTCGGTCTCGTGGTCCCGGAGCTCCAGCGCCTTACCCCAGCCCTCGATGGTAGAGTCATAAGCAAGAGTAAGTGCTTTATTGGCTTTACGGGTTTCTTCTTCACTTTTCTTGATTTTCTTGATTGTTCCCTGAGTCAGCCTGATAACCAGGAAAACATAGACTGATCCACCGAAAAAAACCGAACTTGTTATAATCTCCATAGGAAAATGGAACTTCTGAACCTGAAGAATAAGATAGAAGATATAGCCACAGGAAAAGAAGCCTAGAAGGCAGGACATCATGAGCCATTTCCTCTGGGAGGTTTCCGGAAGAACTTTCTGCAGCTTCAGACTCATGATGAAGGTGGCAAGCATGAAAAGGGTGCCGGGCAGCATGAGGAGTATGGAAAGGTAATGGATTAACATGATAAAAAATAACCGGTTTATGAAAGCGAAAAAAAGGGAGTCGCTTCTTTGCTTGACTCATCTCATATCCAAAATGTCCACTGAGGTCCATTTTGGCCAAAGTCCAGATATCTCCTATAGAGCTAAACATTCAGGACAAAGCAGTTGAACCACTATAGCCCAGTGGCAATCAAGGATGAATCAAAACTGCGGTGGGGGCATAACTATAAATAGCACCGAAACGTAAATCTGGCCGGTCACTCCCAATCTGGGGTATGGCAACGATTCATGCAAAAATTACAGTAGGATATTTCTGATTGAAAAAAAATCATCGGTCGATGCGTCCGGATCTCGCTTTTTGATTGCAGATTGTTTCCTGCAGGACGCGACCAGGGCGAACAAATGATAGCATAGCTGGGTATTTTTGCCCAACCCCCCAAAAATAGAGATTTGGGCTTGTCATGAATAATATAGATAACGATAAGATATTTGTAGCCGTTGACCAAAAGAGGGGTTTTAAATTATCAACCCCAATACTTTCGAATGATTATTCAAATCAATTTAAAAGGTTATTCCCTAAGCGGAAAAGCATATCGTTGGTTGACGTTTTCGTTACAATCAACAGAGAAACCGATTTTATAGATGAGTCTGTTTGATTTAGTGAGGTTTTCGTTTGAGATCAAGGCATATGAAAAAAATAACCGGAGGCATATAGTCGATCTTCCGAGGATTATTTTTTTCATATAACGCGGAGGTCGGGCGAAAACACAGTAAATCAACGGGCTCATAGATGCATTTGAACCGTTTGAGTCTTCTCGGAAAATAAAAAAACCTGACCCAATATATTTTTATGACAACATTCTCAAATGCTGCCGTAGGGGGGGGGGAAGACATTTTTAGGGGATATTTTGCATTAAGTAATTTAGGGCGGGCAAATAAACGTTTAAGGCGTTTTATTGATGATATGGAATTATCCCAGCTTTCAGAAACCGGGGGTAACCAGTACTATTTTACAGACAAACATAAATTATTATCCCATTCTACTATTTTATGCTGTTCGGATCTGGAATTCCCTTATGCGCTTGACAGGCTTTTAGGGAATGATTCTGTGCCAATAGAGGAAGAGGACATTATCATCAAAGATCATATGTCGTGCAAGGAATGTCTTTTTGGTGTTGCTGACCTTTTAGGCTATTCATACACAACAAGAATAACTGATTTTAGTAAATTCAACATATATAGAACCGAGGGAGCGAATATAACAGGATTGACAAAACCTGATGCTCTGATCAAAACGAAGTTAATTGAAAAAAGTTGGGATGAGATATTAAGATTTATTGCCACAATCAAAACTGGCTATACTTCAGCCTCAATATTAATTCCAAAAATTATAAACCGGTTTGATGACCCAATATTCTTGGGATTGCGCGAATTGGGCAGAATGCGACAAACCATTTTTATTTTGAGGTATATTGAAAGTGTTGAACTTCGGCAGATAATAGAAGCGCATTTGGAAAAAACGGATGTCTATAAAAAAATGTCTGTTTCAATTCAAAAGACAACAGGGAAAACTAAATTCATACCATATGAAAACAGAAAACTTAACGATGCGTGTAAGGTTTTGATTGAAAATTGTCAGCAGTTCCCGGAGTAAGGCAATTTATTGAGAAATTGCCCCCAATAGATAATTTCCGTTTTTTGCAGAGTTGACTTTTTTGCATGCTCTCCTACATGTATTTTTTCTTGGGTGATAATTGAGGATTTCATGATGTCCTCCATTGTGATGTGTGGTGATTCGTGTGGATCTGGTGACCATCACTTGTCTATGTAACCGCATCAGGCGTGCCAGAAAAACCCTTCACAAAGAGAAACATTTGTATTGTCCTTGGGGAGTCGTCATGAATGGGCAAGTGTCTGGATAATATAAGTTTATTTCGTTGTTGCTCCAAGCTGGCATGTAAAGCATGGCGGGTTCATGATCACAACTGTAGCATCAGGTCGTGAATGTGCTGCAACACTACTACAACTTTGTTGTATATCTTTGTAGTAGATAAGTATCTTGGAAAATGATACTTTTTGCTTGTACCGGTCAAAAGAGGGGTCGTTTTACGGCACATTGACTGATACAATTTACGCTGCTGCTTCACTTAAGCTGATTTCATGGAATGGAAAGGAGTGCTTATGTCTTTTAAAGGTTATGTGCAGGTTTATACCG
>WTAT01000583.1 GCA_013139415.1 Desulforhopalus sp. | reverse complement strand
ATCTCCACATGACTATACAAGGGCATGGTTGGTTAAACAAACCGTCACGTCCACTGAGTTGGTATTAGTTTCGCCCTATTTTTGGTATCGTAGTGGCTTTGGCCATATATCTTACTGTCAAGGCCGGCCAAATGGCCATGGGTGGGAGTGATTCGCTCGGAAACTTAAACTTACCTATTTTTAGCTTGATATCATTATTTGCCGGACTTTTGTCTTGGCATGCCCTGGACACTATAGAAGGTAGAGCGAAAAGATGGTTCAACAAGCCAAAACCGCCGTAATATGTATGCCACGGGACTAAAACATGCCCTGAGCGTAGAAGATAAAAGCACAGCAGAGTGCGCTATTAAAATTGACCGTACCGTAAAACAAATAGAACGGTGGTTGGAATATCATGACAAGGTCACACCTGAAATGCAGGATCGCCTGGTAACCCTGGTTAGACCCGATCTATTGGTGAACTTTTTGGAGATAGTATACCCGAAAAAACACCTCCTTCGACACACGGACCTGAAAATGAGGCTGGAGATTCTGGTGAAGTTGCTGATTCTGGTAAGCCTGATGGATCTGTCAAGCCTGGTGAATCAAAAAATAAAGGTTAAACGTCTTCTTTGAATAGCACCTGAATTAATTGCATGATCAGGTTTTCAATTTTTAGTCCACAAAACAAATAGATGGAAGATTTTCTCCCATGAACTCAAATATAAGGGTGTGGTCTCCCCACAAAGGAGTTCAATCATTAAAACGCAGGTATTTACAAGTTATAAAGGAGAGGACGGCAAGAATGCTGGCTAATACAAATATGGCAGTCCCGCTTACCTGATAAATCGCCCCCCCGATGGCTGGCATGATAACTCCCCCCAGATGATAAAGGCTGACGCCACCGGCCAGGTCAGCGAGAATATCCTTGCTTTTATTTTTATATTTCAGATAACTATCTGTTATAGCAGTAGAACAGAAGAGCAGGGCATCAACAAGGTAGATCAGGGCGAGATATTGGGGGGATTTGATCAACCAGAATCCCAAAAAATTCAGACAGATAATTACATAAATAAAACGCAGCAATCGTACCGGATTAATGTGGCTGCCCAGATAGCCGATGATCTGATAGCCAGCAAAGGTCATCAGACTGCCAATGAGCATAAGAGATGCTGTTTCCTTAAAGCCAAAACCGTGCTGGACTATTAGATTGAATGGGACAAAGGTCCTGAATATTCCACTCCTGCAACCATTGAGCAAGTTCAAGGTATAGTACGGCCAGAGTTCTTTTTTGAAACTGAATCTCTTTTGTCGGTAGCCTTCATAGTGATGCTTAAATCCCGATATACTGACGACACCGGTTATTAGGACAAATATTCCAGTGCAGATCAACAGCGATACATAATCAAATGGTTCTATGATGATGTAGAGCAAAAATGCAGCAGATGTTATGGTGGAACCAAGAGGGGCCAGACTTTTGAGCATGCTGAGGCCCCGGATTGTTTCCTCTTTTTTTACCTGAACCAGGTACTGGGTGTTGGCAGTGGGATAATAAATGGCAATTCCGATGTGCAGCAGCAGTGTACCTATAAGCAGGGTAAGCCAGGATTGGGCTGAACCCATGACGATTAAACCGACCCCAACAAGTATACAAGAAAAAAACAGTAGAGAACGCAACCTGATGTTATTTCCCATGGAACTGATTGTTAAGGAAAAAAGCCCGGGAAGAGAGGCAAAGCTAAAAATGAACCCGAGTTGAACAGGCGTTATATGCAGCGATTCAACGGCAAAATTGGGCAGAGTAATACGCCAGACATTCTGACCTGTAAAGATTACAAAATAGGAAAGGGATAGAAGGAAAGTTGGGATATTAACTTGTCTGGAAAGAAAAATTTTAAATCGTCTCAATGACATTTTGTCTGATATTTATGGCGATGATGCTTGCAATACCGGATTATTAAAGACAGACACCCTGGGCGATGACGATGGAGTGGCTGAATACGTTTTATTTTCTTCTTTTCTTTTCTCCAGCTTCTCAATCAATATATCCTCCTTAAGTCCCAGGGCCTTTGAAATATTTTCCAGCATAGTGGCATTTTTCTCTTGTTTCAGCTTTTCAAGATGGGGTGTTAACAGAAAGGTATATTTCTCTATGCCGGATTCGTCCTTGAGCAGTTCGCTAAAGGGTGGTTCCTTAGTTTTCAGCAAAGAACCCAGGCTGAATTCTGCCCCTTCTAATTCACAGTTAATAATATGCATGTCCTTTAAATTGGCTTTTTTAAAGTTTGCCTTTCTAAGATTGGTATTTCTAAAAGTAGCACCGGTGAGATTGCTGCCTGCAAAAATAGCACTATATAGATCAACATTTTTAAACTCAGCCCCGTGGAGGGTACTTCCGGTAAAATCAGATCTAAACAGGTTCACGTTTTCAAATGTAGTGTTTGACAGGTTGTATTCCTTGAATACGGTTTGTCGCATATTCATTTTGTCCTCTGGGTTGTCCCCTATAAAGTCCATGTCATACAATTTTATTTGATGCTTCGATGTAATGTTTATTATCGATTGCTTTGCGGCGGCAGCGAGAGTTGGATATGACTTCTCATAATTTTTTTGAAGATTTAATAAAAATCTCAGCGATTCATTTTTATACGCATCAAGTGAAATGATCATCATTTCTACTTTTTTTTTGTTATCATCGTTGTCTTTGGGATGGATGATTATGTCTTTGTATATTGTAGTTATATTTTTCAGGCGTTCAATTTGTAGACCTGAGTCAGCAATAAGTCGGGCATTTATTATTTGCCGGTCGTTAAGCACATTTGCATTGGCTTGTTGCTGTTTTGCTATTATCGCTGTATTTTCTTTTTGCTGTTCTGCTATTAAATTTGTCCCGAAAAAGATAGCGATAGGAGTGAGACTTGTTATAACAAGGCTGAAATATTTAAACAAACGGTCGACCTTCTCTTTCTTTTCCTTTTCTAGACCTTGTTTAACTGACTCCCTGAACAGTGCATGGAAATCATCTCGGTCGATCGTTTTCTCAAGTTCTTCTTGCATAGTCAAAACCGTGGCTTATAGGTAACTTTGTAGGCACTGTCAAAAGAGACGCCTATTCCCACAGGTTCCTTGGCTGAATTTTTGCGAACGACTTTTGCCTTTACAGAGACCGACAGTTTTTTATCTGCCAATAACGCCAACTGATGATAAGGCAATGCGAACTGAATGCTTACCTTGCTGCCGATGGCTAGGTCTTTTTTTGTTAAAAAATACGCCCCATCATCACAGAGGTTCAACATAAGGAAAGTAATGATTTTTCCCTCTTCATCCAACTTGGATAATACAGGTATCTTGTGCATGTTATGACGGGGATTTCGTTTAGTAAATTGTCGTTTTTTTGTCGAAGCCTCAACCATAAAATACTCCATTAATT
Organism: Desulforhopalus sp.; assembly: GCA_013139415.1. Lineage (GTDB taxonomy): Bacteria > Desulfobacterota > Desulfobulbia > Desulfobulbales > Desulfocapsaceae > Desulforhopalus_A. Next base: position 1,939 of record WTAT01000583.1, on the reverse strand, counting down.
AGTGTATTGGCGGGGTTTGTGGCGGGGGAACTGTGTCAGCACTCAAAAACAGTGGCTAGGACGATATAAGAACGTCCTATAAATGACGAGGAGTAATTCCTTGGCAAGGAAGAGGAGGAGGGGCGGGAAATATACAGGGAGACGAGTACTTTTCTCAAACAATTTTTGTCTGTGGCAACTCCCTTTTGTAAAACAAATTCCTGGTCAACCTGCCAGTCACTTAAACAATTTCCACCGCAACAATAATTCTGAACTACAATACATGAGCCCGTTGATTTACTGTGTTTTCGCCCGATCTCTGCGTTATATGAAAAAAATAATCCTCGGAATATCGCCTATATGCCTCCGGTTATTTTTTTCATATGCCTTGGTCTCGAACGAAAATCTCACTAAATCAACAGACTCATACATATACCTTCATAATATAACAATAGGTGTAAAAAATCAAGAAACTACCATAGCAAATACATGAAGTTCATCCTCGCCAAACCACATATTCTTCCTTTTTATTACTCATTAAAGCAGTCTATTACCAAGTTTCCATCCGAAAACTGTTCTGTCGTAGTTTGCGCTACCTGTTCAATCTTATCGCTATGCTTAAATTTTTTTCCTCGGAAGTACAACGATATGTTGTTGACTTACTACGAGCCACTAGTATAAAATTAGCTGAACACATCTTTCAGCGTCGCTGATTAAAGATAAAGCCAAACCTGCCGCAAGACAGGGACGGAAAGCTACGGGTCTCAACAGATAGCCGGGCTACCTAATATAAAGGTAGCCCGGCTTTTTTATTGTGGTTCTTCCTATGAATTTTTCGCTCGCTACGGGCACAAAAAGGAGGGTTTATGAAGAAAAAAGAAGAGGACAAGAGGCGTTCATTCCTCAAGCACATTTTGGCCGGTACCGCTGCTGTAGCTGGGGCTGCAGCCATTACCAGACCCGTGAAAGCAAAGTCTGCACCAAAACCCTGTCCCCTGAATGAAACACTTTATCATGAGAGTGAGAGTTTTAAGAAATACTACAAAACCCTGCGGTCATAAGCAACCAGTGAGGTTTACTGGTGGCTTATGCTGAGCCTGCAAGCCACGAAGAAGTATTCTACTTACACCCCACAAAGGGGGTACTCTTTTTAGTCCCCGTGCTTTGCGGGGATAAGTGCCTTGGAGGTTACTTTAAGTTCCTAATTTCAAAACACTCTTCGGATTTCTTGTTTTTTTTGACAGAAAACCTGGAGAAAGGCACTAAACAAGGAGAATAATCAATGGCTAGAATCAAGATAAAGTCTTCATCCGGGAGCGGCACAGATTCTGCTGAGCGCAGAGTAACTCTCAATCCCAAAATCGCCAGGCGGTCTTTTCTCAAATTGTCGGCGGCGACTGCTGCCTTAACAGGGGTGGCAATGACCACCAGGATGACCTCCAAAGTGAATGCAACAACCGGCAAGACCGAACCTTACAGCGGCTCCGAAAAAATCAGAACAATCTGTACCTACTGCGCGGTGGGTTGCGGTATCGAGGCGGAGGTTCATAACGGTGTATGGGTTCGTCAGGAAATAGCTTTAGATCATCCGGTTTCACGCGGGGCTCACTGCTGCAAAGGTGCCGGGGCCATTGATATGGTAACCAGCGAAAAACGGCTAAAAAAACCGATGAAGCGAGTAAATGGCAAATGGACCACCATTTCCTGGGATGAGGCGCTCGATGAAATCAGCGCAAAATTACTTGATCTACGTGAAAAGGATGGCCCAGATGCCCTGCATTTTAACGGCAGCGCCAAGGTCTCAAACGAAATGGCCTATCTGCAAAGAAAATTTGCTGCCTTCTGGGGTTCAAACAATATTGAGCACTCTCAATCGGCTCATCTATCACCCGATCTTTTTGCATCCTGCAACTTGTCCTTGGCAACATGGGTAAGTCAGGTGGTGGAACCAATATTTTCC
>WTAT01000125.1 GCA_013139415.1 Desulforhopalus sp. | reverse complement strand
CTAACATTTGGCAAAAATGCTAGCTTAATATGGCCACGCTGAAGCTCTGAATTGTGATACTTCGCCTCAACTTGATGTTGCTACTGTTTATTCAAACCTGGGCCTGATCAGATTTCGGGCTCAGATTGTTAACCCTGATTGGCCAAAAAGTTGCTAGGCACTGTGGTTGATAGTAACTGAAAATAAATACTATCGACCTGATTTAGCGTTGATGGGAAAGTACTATCATTCATTGGGGTCACCTAAAATGGAGCACATTCTTTGCCGCCGATGATATTGAAAAAAGTCTCTTTTTGCTTTCTCCTGAAAAGTGGAACTCCTTCCCGTGGCTTTTTCGCAAAAAACTGAATCCACACTGCACGTTACTTCCTGTAAAGCGGAGCATCCTCTTGCTGGCAGAAAGTCAGCTGAGTGATGCTTGATGTAAATTATCTTTTCAAAGATACACAATCAATTGTTTCCAACAGGGATTTTTTACGATGGATTTTGTCATAAACAAATCTTCCACCTCAGAGGCATAGTTATTGCAAATGACTGAGCCAAGGAAGCTCATAACAAGAGGTCTTAATTGGTGACAAAGGTGAGACTCTATTCATCGACTCATCTACAAACCGGGAGGAAAGTGTGAAAATGAGAAAATTGCTGTTCATTCTGTTCGTAACTGTTTTCGTTAAAATGGTTGTATGTTCCAGCTCTTTTGCTGCTAAAGGTGCTTACCCAGGTGCTAATGGGAAACCTTTTCAAGCGATTCAAGAGCAGGTTACGAATCTCGAAATTTCGTTTGATGAGAAAATTGTTGAATTATGGGTGAGGGTTGGTGAACTGCAAGGGGCAATAGATAACAACAATACGCGGGATGACGCACAAGATGAGCTTATTTCCATACTTGGCGCAGCTCTTGCCGAGTTAGAAGGCCGTGTTGCGGCTAACGAAAATGCCATTGAAGATTTAAAGACCAAAGATTCTCTACTTACAGAGCTTATTGGAGCTCTACAGGCTAAAACAGACGATTTACAAGCACAAATTACCTCACAAGGTGACCAGATCAATCTCCTGATTCTTGCAGATCAATCTTTTCAGCAACTAATAGATGCTCTAGTGGCAAGAATAAACACCCTTGAAGGACTTATGGCGGTAGATGGTCAAAACATTACTGATCTACAGACAGAAGTTGCACTTTTGGAACAACAGATTCTAAATGCCCAAACTGCCATTGCATCCAAGCAAGATTTAATCTGGGACAGCTGTCCCTCAGGTTATTCTATCAGAGAGATCCATCCAGACGGCAACGTAGACTGTGAGTATGATAGTGTTGCTACTGGAGGATTTACTTCTTTTTCAGTTTCCAGATTCGTTGAAACGGCTAATGCTAATGCAGCAACAGCTTTTGAATCTACATCAGTTACGGTTACATGCCCCAGCGGGTCCAAACGTACGGGAGGTGGTTTTTGGCTTTATTCCGACATAATGATTCTTAGGAATAGTTACCCTTATGGAAGCAATAGTTGGAAAACAACAGTTTTGGGATCTTGGCCAATTTCTTTAGAGTATAAATCTTATATAAATTGTATTCGTTTGCAATAGTACTTGTGGCCCAAGAGTGACGGCCGTTTGGCTATACAAGTTAGTTCCGGGGCGGGAGAGGTCGACTGATCTCCCCTCCCTCGTTTTTTTGTGCAACTGGAGTCATCGAGCTATGCGAAAAGATCTGGAATTACTAAGTTTGCAGGCACAGTATTTACTTTTGGGGGCTCCTGTCTGGCCAATTGCCGAAAGCAACAATTTGACGATATCTAGCAGACTAAAATAACTCTTCTGGGAGGCAGAGCCTTATTGGCTCTGCCTTTTCCTTTTCAAACATGATCATTCTGGATCTGCTCATTGTTGTCAACTTCACTATGCAACCACACATATTAACATTTCCTCTTCCTAGATCTTATTTTTTTGAATTCACGCCTGCTAATCTTTTCTATTGTTCCTTTAAACTTTCGGCTGGCCAGATTTCGGACTCAGACTACTCACCATGGACTGGCAACGACATTGTGGTTGATAGCACAATAGTGTCAGGCAGAGTGCAAGATAGTAACTGAGTATCAGTCACCACTCCCGATATCACAACACTATCGTGCAGATCACAGGGACCTTGATCAATGTTATTCAGGATGAAGATGTTTCCTGCTAAGTCCACCATTTCAAGTTTTCATTTTAATTGTCTTAATTCACTGATCTTTATTGGGGGGAAATGACGGTAGAAAGTTGTTCTACCTATTTCAAGTTGCTTTATAATGTCAGTGATGAACGGGTAGTTATCGGTATCTTTAATCATAGATTCAGCATTGCGAATCTTTTCGTCTGTCATGCTTGGTGGTCGCCCCCCTCTACGCCCTCTTTTATGAGCAGCTGCAAGACCCGCACGGGTGTTTTCTACAATCAATTCCCTCTGAAATTCATCGAATGCGGCGGTCATGTGAAAAAATAACCGTCCCTCTGCTGTTCCTGTATCAATATTTTGGGTCAGCACCTTTAGCTTAATTTTACGTTGCTCAAGGTCATGGGCGGTAGCAATGATTTGCCTGATGGAGCGTGCAAGTCGTGACATTTTCCACACAACAAGAGTGTCTCCTTCTCGCATATAATCTAACGCAGCTATCAGTTCGGGCCGATTCTTTTGCGATCCAGATATTTTTTCGGTGAAAATCCGATCGCACCCTGCTTGTTCCAAAGCATCGGTTTGCATTTGCGGGTTTTGGTCCATTGTTGAAACACGAGCATATCCAATCAGCATTTTTTCATTCCTAAAACGGTTTTTCTTGAGTATAACAGAACAAATGTTTTGGAACAATGTTTTGAAACACAATATAATGGTTTTTTGCTTTGGATGGGAGTAGAAGAGTAGATGTTTCAAAAACGACGGTTTTTGGTACGGAAACTATGGGTAAACAAATCCCGGAAGAAAGATTATTGGAGTTGCAGCAACGTTTAGATCTTCTGCCGCCAAGAAATCCTGAACGGATGAAGATGATCCAGGCCTTCGCTGACCTGTATGCAGTGTCTATCAGTACCGTATATCGTTGTTTAAGGGAAAAACGAACCCCAAAATCTCTTCGTCGTTCTGATGCCGGGGTTACCAGGGTTCTTCCAAGCACAGAGATGGAGCTGTATTGCCAAATCATTGCTGCCATGAAATTGAAGACCAGCAACAAGAAAGGTCATCACCTACCCACCACAGAAGCTCTTCGCCTGCTCGAAAATTTTGGCATTGAAACCACCCAAGGCTTAAAGAAGCCGCCAGAAGGAATTCTGAAAAAAACAACGGTCAACCGCTATTTAAAAAAATGGGGATATGACTTTCTTTCCTTAAAAGTTGAACCTGTTTCTGTACGATTTCAGGCAAAACATTCAAATGATTGCTGGCAATTTGATTTAAGTCCGTCTGATTTGAAACAGATGCCAGAATGGCCTGCATGGGTTGAGACCAGGAAGGGTCGCCCCACACTCATGCTTTATAGCGTGGTCGATGATCGTAGTGGCGTCGCTTACCAGGAATATCATGTTGTTTATGGTGAGGATGTAGAAGCCGCTCTCCGTTTTCTGTACAGGGCAATGACACCAAAAGAGATCGAAGGTTTTCCTTTTCAGGGTATTCCTTCAATGATCTACACTGATAACGGGCCTATTGCCAAAAGCCGTGTATTTCAGAGAGTATTAGAATATCTCGGTATTGAGTTGCGGACACATATGCCAAAAGGCAAAGATGGTCGTCGAACCACTGCCCGGGCAAAAGGGAAGGTTGAACGGCCTTTCCGGACAATTAAGGAACTCCACGAAACTCTTTACCATTTTCATACACCCAAAAATGAAGAAGAAGCGAACAGCTGGCTTTTAAATTATGTCCTCCGTTATAACGAAAAGGATCATCGATCAGAAAAGCATTCCCGAATTGAAGATTGGATCAATAACCCGCCGCCAGCTGGACTGCGAAAAATGTGCTCTTGGGACAGATATGCTACTTTTGCCAGGGAACCGGAACGTCGGAAGGTAGCTGGTGATGCGACCATTAAGGTGAGTGGTGTTACGTATAGAGTTGATTCGACTCTCGCCGGGCATGATGTGATTATATGGTGGGGGCTCTTCGACTCAGAGCTATTTATAGAACATGGAGAAAAAAAGTCAGGTCCATTTTATCCTGATGATGGACCGATTCCTCTTCATAAATTTCGGGCGGTACGCAAAACCAAGGCTGAAAAGAGAGCTGATTCCATTGAAAAACTGGCCGAAGAAATTGCACTCCCTAAAAATGCTTTAACCGATGACAACAGAACAGCAGCAGCGTTGATGAGGTGCCTTTCCGAAGGTACAGCGGTTATTGAGTTTAAAGACCCTGATCCTTTTCAAGAATTCACTTACCCCGGCATCCTGGAAGCAAAGATTGCTATAGCTAATTATCTGGGCATCCCACTCGCCAAATTGCCGGAAGAGGATAGGCAAAAAATAGATGTAATATTAGCCGACACTCTTTTGAAGAAAGAAATAATAGATGAGGTCAGGTGCTATTTTCGGCAACAACGAAAAGGAGTTAAAGATGTTAAGTGATGTGATGAAGCATTTTCAACTGGTGAAGGAGTTTCGTAACGTTGGCTATTTTGAAACGGCGCATCATAAAGAAATTTTTCAAGAAATCAAAACAGCCATTCGGCAAGGTAAGCTCATTGCTGTTTCCGGAATCGTAGGAAGCGGTAAAACTACTACTCTGAGGAAAATAAGGGATACTTTATCCCAAGAGAAAGAGATCATCGTAGCCAAATCCATCTCGGTAGAAAAAACAAGAGTCACGCTCAGTACTCTTATTGTCGCCCTTTTCTATGATTTGTCTACTGAGAAGGAGTTGAAAATCCCAACCCAGGCTGAGAAAAAGGAGAGAAAGCTTCAGGAGCTTATAAAGAAGAGAAAAATGCCTGTGGCTCTTTTTATCGATGAGGCCCATGATCTTCACGGAAACACATTAATTGGTTTAAAGCGACTTATTGAGATGGTGCAGGATTGTGGCGGCATAATGTCCGTAGTCCTTGCTGGTCACCCAAAACTAAAAAATGACCTCCACCGATCATCTCTGGAAGAAATTGGTTCAAGGACAACATTTTTTAATTTGGACGGAATAGCAGCCAGTAAGCGTCAATTTGTTGAATGGCTACTTCGAGAATGTACAAAGTCTGGAACGGATATTTATTCCATCATCACTGAAGAAGCAATTGACCTGTTGGCTGATCGCCTTTTAACTCCTTTACAAATTGAGCATCACCTTACGCTTGCTTTTGAAGCTGCATATATGAGTGGCGAGTCTCCAGTCTCGGCAACAGTGGTTGAGTCGATTCTTGCAAAGGATATTGATGGTCTTGAACAAAAATTGACCCGACATGGATACAAAGTGAAGGCACTTGCCACCACTGTTAATGTTCAGCCAAAAGTTATTCGTTCTTTTTTACGCGGAAAGTTGTCACCAGGGCAAAGTCAAGAAATTCAAGAGGAAATGCTGGCTGCAGGAATCCCTCTGTAACTAAAGAGATATTAGTATTGCCTTATTGTCACTTAATGTGGGTCCGGTAGCATTATTGCGGGCCCATTATCACTTAATGTGGGTCCATTGGCGATTAATGTGGGCCGAGGTTTGTTCTTATTCTCATTTATTGTGGGCCCAGAATTGACTTGATTGCGGGTCCTGGTGTTTATCTTTGCGGGTCGCTACAGCTAATTTTGCATTCAACAAGCTCTCCAACACTATCAAGTGCAATCCTGATTTTTCCTTCATTCCTCAATTTGAATAAACACTCTACCCCCTCTTCAGGATTCATACCTGCAATCGGCGGGTACTGTTTTGAGACGGTCTCGTAGCACCTTGTCAAGTAACTTCGTAGAATTCCATCTGCTGCCTGCTCCATGCTTTTGCCTTCTTTAAATTTCAATATCGGATCCTCCGTTACTTCAATGCCCAACGTCTG
>WTAT01000226.1 GCA_013139415.1 Desulforhopalus sp. | reverse complement strand
CATTGAAGACTTCCTGAAATCAGGTTTTGATCACTTGTCAGACGAATCTATAAAGGAGTCTATTAAAACTGTATACGACATTTATTCATCCCATGGCAAAACAGACGGGACAGCCAAAGCAAAATATTTCACTGATTCTGTTATTGAATCAGTAATTGCAAATGAACTCACACAAACTGCAAATGGTAAAGATATTTTGATGAAGGGTTAATTTAATCCGTTCTATTGAGAGCAACTAAACAGCTCGTGTTTGTAACTTCAATAAAAAAATATAAAAAAAATGTATAACAAACAATTCAACACGGACTCACTGAAGCTCGCCGGTTAATTGCACGTCTACTCCATTTCCTCTCAACTCAGTGACTGACAGTACTTTCCAATCAGCTTTATGCTAAATGGAATGGTTAAATATCAGGTAACTGTTCAGGTCGGTTTACAACTCAATAGCTGTCGAAACCGGTGCTGAGTTGGTAAATATACACTGAAGGTAATGTTCAATCAGATACAAAAGGAAGAAAGGGGTTCCCGTTGATGGCAGCGGTAATTGAATCAAGGATATTCCGTCCTTGTTTTCTCACTGTGGATAGATAGCTTCTGATACGAGCAAAATGTTCAGCACCTTTGACGGTCCGGAAACAGCCCGATATTTTCAAACGAACTTTGATCATGCGGATATCTTGTTCGGCAAGATTATTGGTGAATGGCACATCCATATCATGCAGGAATGCGAGTACTGAATCCTCAAAATCACCAAAACGCGTCAGAAGATTTTGAGATTTTGTTTTGGCGGGACGCCCTCTTTTCTTTTTCGGAGGTTTTTTGGGTAACGGGTTTTCCTTCCACCCTTCGGCTATCATTTTATGATATTGCTTGAGCCATGGTTCTTTTTGTTCAGGAGTGAGTTGCTCGCTTTGCTCCCCGACAAAATCATTCATGTCTAAAAGGAGATCAAACATTTTTTTAGCCCATACTTGTTCCTCCTGCTCGAACAAGAAAACAAGTTCTCGTAAATGGTGGGCATTGCAGAGACCGTGATCACAGTCATACTTGAGGTATGGTTTCCAAAAATCATGGATGAGACGGCCTGTAAAATTAGGCAGGATCTTGAAGTCATCCATCGCCAGGGTTCCACGTTTTTCATGGACCCCATAAAAGGTCAATAAATCAGTGCTGGCGCTATGCAGCCAATAGAGTTTTTTTACTGTTCGCACCCCGCTTTCGTCGGCATGGACTACCTTGCTGTTGACCAAAGCACTGATAACAGATTCTTCAAAGGGTGCGAGGTTGGTGTAACTGCGAGCTGAAGCATTAAGTATTGTTGCCACACTGACTGATGTCCCGTAAAGATCGGATACCATCTTGCTTAAACGATCAGCGGGGAGAAAATGCTGGTTTTGCATGTAGACAAGCATTCCCCGAAATCTTGGGCCATACTGTACCGGCGCATTAACGCCTTCAGGGAATAGAGCTTTGACTGGTTGGCCGCATCCTGGACATATTTTGATCTCGCTTTTGTATTCGAACACCTCGAGTTTTGGCTCAGGCAGTTCAAAAACTTGGCGACTATCATAACCGCAGACAGGTTCCTCGGCGAGATGATCGGCACCGCAAGGACATGAAGTAACAGTGAGTGGAATAATGTGATCCGGATTTTCTGCTTTTTCAAGATGGTGGCCCTTATGGCCTTTTTGCCCACCGGGCTTTTTGCCGGATCGTTTACGGAGACTTTTGGTTTTTTTAGCACTTTTGGGCTTTTTTAGTCCATCTGCAGAAGGAGGCTTGCTGCTGTTACGACTGTTTTTACTGATTTGTTTTTCCAGCTTGGAGACTCGTTGTGTCAGCATTTCAACCTGTTCTTGCAAAGACAGGGTGATGTCCACAAGGGCTTCAGGATTGGTCTTGGCAATGACAAGTAATTGTTCGCGGGTGAACATTATTCCCCTCCCTGGCATAATGCCTGCTTGAAGTTTTTGGTAAGAGGGTACAAGAGGATATCCTTTATGGGTACGGATAACTGTGTATGACGAGCATCCTGCCTGGACCGACCTTTGGTTTGACCGACGCATTGCCAGTTAGCGGATTTATAGCAGGTCCCTTTGAAGAGATTGCATTCAACAAAGGTTTCCACCATATGGATAGGATGAGCGTATTTTGTGACCCAATCCTGTTTGATGCGGCGCATAACGGAGCCAAGAATATGGCTAGCTAAATGTGGGACATGCACTTGGGGCAGGATTAAAAATCGTGTATTGTTGGTAATGAAGTTGATGTTTTCTGCACGAGTTTTTCTGTCCCATCCGATAAAGGAATCCCGTGGAGCGGTTTTCCAGGCAGCTGAACCAAAGAGCAGGCAGGCTATATCTTGACCGGATCGATCACGAACCAGGTACTTAATGTTTTCACCAACTGTTCGGTTGAATCCAAGGTAATGATGGCGGTTTAGGTAATAACTTACGCAGTTGTCCTCGTATGAATTTTGAGCAGGGATAAGAATCGATAGCGGTGTAAGGTTTTTGAGGGGCTTCCCAATGGGTTTAAGTGTGGGGGCAATGAATCCCTTTGGGAAAGGGGGACGCGGCTTGCGCCTGCAGCTAACACGTATTGGCGGCAATTCAATAAAGCCACGTTGCTCAAGCTTGTCGATCATGCTTCGAGCAGCAAAGGTTTTGAGATGTCCGGAATGGCTATACCACCCCCAGTGATTGCAGATATGTTGAGTTATTTTATGCCGACTCCAGTCTGGGTGGTTTTCAACCACATCGCGTAACCAGCAAATATCTG
>WTAT01000180.1 GCA_013139415.1 Desulforhopalus sp. | reverse complement strand
TTAGATGCTGACTGCCATGCCAGCATCTATGATGGATGCAGATTGGGGAGTGCCGAAGTTATCCGTTTTCGGCATAATGATGCAGCGGATCTGGAAAAGCGTCTGAAGCGGCTTGAGAAGAGAAATACCAATGTCCTGATTGTTGTGGAGGGAATCTATAGCATGCTCGGGGACCGGGCGCCGTTAGCGGATATTGTCTCCTTGAAAAATAAATACGGTGCCTATCTCATTGTGGATGAGGCACATTCCTTCGGTGTCCTCGGGGAAAACGGCCGTGGATTGGCCGAAGATGCAGAAGTTGAGGAGTCTGTTGATTTCATCCTCGGCACTTTCAGTAAAAGCCTTGGCGCGATTGGCGGTTTTTGTACCAGCAATCACCAGGAACTTGATCTTATTCGCTTTGCGAGCAGGCCTTATGTATTTACAGCTTCTTCAGCTTCTTCAGCCATCGCCTCCACCCGCGCCGCCCTGCAGGTTATACGTTCGCAACCCGAATTGCGACGCCATCTGTGGGATAATGCCAATACCTTATATTACCGGCTCAAAGAACTAGGCTACTCCGTTGGGCCCGAGCCAAGTCCGATTGTCGCCATCCGTTACAATGACATGGATGAAGCCATCGCCGCCTGGAATGGGCTTTTAGAACGTTCGATTTATGTGAACATGGTATTGCCCCCCGCCACCCCCGATGGAGGCGTACTGCTTCGCTGCAGCCTGAGTGCCGCCCATTCGACTGAGCAGATAGAAAGAATTGGTGATGCTTTTGCCTCTTTAATGGCGTCGTAAAAAGTACCCAAAGGGCACTCTTTTTAGTACCCCCTTGAGGGGTATAGCAATCCGATCTCCTGCGTTGCAGGTTTTTGGCGGCTTCCCGACATACTACATATATAATCGGGAAGCCGCCAAAAACACTACGCCTCGGAGTCTCCCGCAGGTCGCTTACCTGTATATCAAACTTTTTCATAACCATCCGGGAACTTCGAATAGACTTTTTACCAGATTATCTTCTTTAACCAGCAGTCAAAGCTAATAGCTAATTACCGTGCGTTTAATTTTTACCTTTTACCAACGTTATCCCGCCCAGAGCATTATCACCCTTATGGCCTTGCTTTTTGCCGGTATTGCTGAAGGGTTCGGCTTGTCTATGCTCCTGCCGTTGCTGAGCCTTGCTTTAGATAACCCCCATGGTCCCGGCATTGCTGATTTACAGCCAAAATCCAATCTTGAACAACTGGTAACCGGCTTTTTTGATACAATTGGTTTGACCCCGACAATCGGTGTTTTGCTGACTATTTTTGTGATGAGCATTCTGCTAAAAGCCATCCTCGTCCTGCTGGCAAATAAAAGGGTCGGATATATGGTAGCCCAGGTGGCGACCGATCTTCGCCTGGCCCTCATCCAAGCCCTGTTCGCCACACGATGGGAGTATTATGTGCATCAGCCGATCGGCAAATTCAGCAATGCTTTTGCTACGGAGGCCTCCCGGGCTGCTATTGCATATTCATATGGAATTAAGGTGATAGCCCTGCTTCTACATACGGCGGTATATGCTTCGATAGCCCTCGTTCTGGCCTGGAAAGAAACCCTGTTTACCTTGTGTGCAGGTGTAATAATTCTCTATGTTCTTCGGCGTCTCGTTACCAAAGCCAAAAAGGCCGGCAAACGCCAGACAAATATTCTCAAGGCAGTTCTTGCCCTGCTCACCGACACCCTGCAATCTATTAAACCGCTGAGGGCTATGGCGCGGGAAAACATTGCCATCCTGGTGTTGCAGAAAGAAACAAAACGCTTGAATACAGCTATACAGAGAGAGGTGTTCAGCAAAGAAGCCCTGAAAGCTCTGCAAGAGCCCCTGATTACAATCTTCTTTACCTTTGTACTTTATATCTTAATGGTCTGGTGGGAAATCCCCCTGGCCACTGTGTTGATCATGGTCTTTATGCTGGTTAAAATTTTAAAAACGCTGCAAAAGGCCCAGAAGGAATACCAGTCCATGGTAATTGCCGAAAGCGCTTATTGGTCCCTCTATTCAAAAATAGAAGAGACCGAAAAAGAACAGGAAGCAGTTATAGGCACACACCAACCTTCCTTTAACAACGCAATCCACTTGCAAAACGTTAGTTTTTCCTATGACCGGCAGCCTGTTTTGAGAAAGGCATCACTGACATTCCCCAAGGGTTCCTTTTCGGCTATCATAGGCCCCTCTGGTGCAGGAAAAACCACTATCGTTGACTTGATCACCGGTCTGCTCTTACCACAGGAGGGCCAGGTGTGGATTGATGATACGAAAATGGATGTAGTGGACCTGAAGGCCTGGCGTCGAATGATTGGTTATGTACCCCAAGAGACGCTGCTCTTACATGATACAGTGCTTGCTAATGTGACCCTTGGCGATACAAATTTAACCGAGAGTGATGTGGAGGATGCTCTACGTGATGCGGGGGCCTGGAATTTTGTCAAGGAGATGGCTGACGGGCTCCACACAGTTGTCGGGGAGCGAGGTACCCGCCTCTCAGGAGGTCAGCGCCAACGCATTACAATTGCCCGGGCTCTGGTGCTTAAGCCAGAGCTGTTAATTCTAGACGAAGCGACCAGCGCACTTGATCCCGACAGTGAAGTCGAAATTTGCCGGACATTGCTGCAACTGAGCGACAAGCTGACTATTCTGGCAATTTCTCACCAGACCGCCTTGTTGGATGCAGCAGACAGAGCATATCGACTGGAGGGCGGCATTGCGCAGATTATTAAAGACCAAAACGTTCAGATAAATTGCTCCTGATCGACTAAGCCCACAACTCGTCAGCCTTACAGTTCAAATTTTTCTCCCAGGTAAATTTCCCTGGCCTTGGGACTGGCGGCAATAAGCTCCGGCTCACCAAACTCCAAGATTTCCCCATGGTTGAGAATATATGCTTTATCACAGATGCCGAGGGTTTCACGGACATTATGATCAGAGATCAGTACGCCGACCCCCTTTTCTCTCAACTTGCTGATAATATTTTGTATATTTATGACAGCAATGGGATCAACTCCGGCAAAAGGTTCATCCATCAATATAAATGCAGGTTCAATAACCAGGGCTCTGGCAAACTCAAGACGTCTCTGTTCGCCTCCGGAGAGAGAAGAGCTCATATTTTTTGCCACATGAGTTAAACCAAAGTCCGTCAACAGCTGCTCCTGACGTTCCTTCCGCTCAGCCCGTTTCAGGTTCAATGTTTCCAGGATTGCCATAAGATTGTCCTCAACAGACAAGCCTTGAAAAACAGATTTTTCCTGGGGGAGATAGGAGATCCCAGCTTTGGCCCGGTTGTAAAGTGGCAAAGAGGTCAAATCTTGATCATCAAGAAGAACCCTGCCTTTGTCGGGCTGAATTAAGCCAACAACCATATAAAAGGTTGTCGTCTTGCCGGCACCATTTGCTCCTAACAGACCGATAACCTGGCCAGTACTGACCTCCAGGCTAATACCGCGAACAACAGTTCTGCCCTTGTAAGACTTCTCCAGTCCCTGTGCTGAAAGTTTCATGGCCATTAGTGCCTTATTCCTGAAAGCCTGTCATTCAGTTCAATACCCCCCCTGAGGGGTGTTCTTTCCAATGCCGCTCGACGGTACTCTTTTCAGTACCCCCTTGTGGGGTGTAAGTTTCTCAGTTTTTTTCGAAACAAATAACATTTTCAAAGTGCTACTCAAGAAATGAAGACCTATTGACTATCCAAACCACCGACTTGGGCTTTCACATCACTTAAAAGGACAAAGGTCCGTTCTCCAATATCCATTTGCATCCCCTTACCAACCACTATAAAATGATCACGATTAATTTTCACGATTCTGTCGGTTTGCAGGATATTGCTCGTCTGTTCATATTTAAGATAATCCGTCTGCAAAGTGTTTCCCGGCGAACTTACCACCATCACGTTTGAACTGACAGTCACTGCCCTATGTGCAGGGATCAATTCTCCCCGATCTGCAGTGAGTTCTATATCGCCAATTTCCCGGTCAAAGAAGACTATCCGAACATTTTCAATCCGGGTGATACCATCTTCCATGGAGTGGGCCGAGTCCGCCACCAGTGTCCATAGTGGCTCTCCGGCACGGGTTTTGGTGTATTTTATGTTTTTCAGAGTCATGTCAACGTTCTCGGGAATGAGCTCAACAGTTGTCTCCTGC
>WTAT01000367.1 GCA_013139415.1 Desulforhopalus sp. | reverse complement strand
TCACTGATAAAAGTGGTTTGAACCGGTTTTGAGGCAAATTTTTTCCGAAGTGTAATGAAAAGTGGTTTAACAGAGAGTCCGAGCAGCAAGACGACTGCAATCAGCTTCACATTTTCCGGAATTAACTCCGAGGCCTCACCGATGATTGCCCGCGGAGAAATACCCATAAATTGATAGAAAGCATCGACACCTAGCCCAAAGACCACCGCACATGCTGAAAGAATACTCAAATACAACAGGGTACTTTTTTTTCCCAGGATACCAGTCAAAACGGAAAGAGACGTGACATTGGTCGCAGGCCCCACCAGCAGAAAAACAAGAGCCGCACCGGGACTGACCCCTTTCATTATCAAAGCAGCAGCCACAGGCGTCGATGCTGTGGCACAGATATAGAGAGGTATCCCCACCACCAGCATTACCAACATTGAACTGAGGCCTCCGCCCAACAGGGTGGCCATCAAATCATCAGGGACAAGGGTGGTGATCAAACCGGCAAGGAACACGCCAATAAAAAACCAACCCACGATATCTCCCCAGACTTCCTGGTAACCAAAGCGTACTCCTGAGACTATCTTCTCGACAAAGGTATGATGGTTGGAGTGAACTTCCTCCGGGCAGTCTACACCATCGCAGCAATTATCCACCGGACAACTCCTATCCACCACTATTTCCTCTTTGTTTTTTTTCCAAAAGAGCAGGTTTTCAGCAAACCCGGCACTCATTGCAGTGAGAAATGCTGCCACCGGACGAATAACCGTCATAACCGGATCCAAAAGGGCATAGGTGATGGCAATTGAGTCCACCCCGGACTCAGGAGTTGAGATAAGAAAGGCGGTAGTTGCCCCCTTATTTGCGCCCTGCTTGCTCAGTGATGCTGCCGCCGGCAGCACACCACACGATCAGAGCGGCAGTGGTACTCCAAGCAGTGCCGCCTTGACGACGGAACTGTATCGACCACGCCCCAAGTGATTAAGCACGGTATTAGGGTTAAGAATTACCCGCAACAATCCGGCTATAGTTATTCCTATTAGAATATAAACCGATGAGTCCAGCAGAATATTCCAGATTTCTTGTGTTAATTTTATCAATATTTCCAACATAATAATCCTATATTTCACCTGTAAGGTGGTTTATGATTTGAACTAGTTTCCATCCCGAAACTACCATTTTGTGAGAGATCGAGACATAAGTGGAATGAGGCCCTAACGATTCTCAAGCAGCGAGCCGGCAAAGCTGATCAATTCGATCAATCGGCTGTTCGCCGGACGGTAGTAAAGCACCGTACCCTCGCGCCTGTTAACAACCAACCCCAGATTGCGTAGCAGTCGCAATTGATGACTGACTGCCGATTCCGAGACATCCAGCAGCGCGGCTAGGTCACACACGCACATTTCCTGATGCAACAGGGCATGGAGAATACGCAATCGCCCTGGCTCAGAAAAGGCCTTGAACAACTGACATAATTGTTCCACTTCCGCTGCGGCAAGATCTTGAGCTCTGGCCAGATCTACTTTTTCCTGATGGACAATCCGACTGACGCACTGGTCACTATTCATCCGTCCTCCTTTATTCTTATCTGAGCACATACTCATATACACATATCAAGAATCAGTCAAGAAAAGCAGATGCAATTTCTCCATCAATTGAGCATACTGTTCGGCAATTAGTGACTTAGTTCCCATCCGAAAACTGTTCTTTTGTCCAATCTCATCGTTATGCTCAAAATTTTATCCTCGGAATATCAACCATATACCTGCGGTAAAATTTTTCGCGTGCCTCGATCTCGAACAAAACTCCTAGTTTTCGGACGGAAACGACTTAGAAATAATTTTCTATAATGTATTTCAGACAGTGAGCCAATATGACCTCCGAAGTGCAACAAAACGAAGGAACACTCTTTATCGTTCCTACCCCCATAGGTAACCTCGAAGATATAACCCTGAGGAGCCTTCGCATTCTCAAAGAGGTCGATCTCATTGCTGCGGAAGATACCCGCCACACCAAAAGGCTTCTAAATCATTTCGATATCGACACCCCTTTGATGAGCTATTATCGTGAAAAAGAGGTGAAACGGAGTGAAGAGATTCTGCGGCGATTACAGGACGGCCAAGATATAGCCCTGGTCAGTGATGCCGGAACTCCTGGTATCTCGGACCCAGGAGCGATCGTTGTCAAACTCCTCCATGAAAATGGTTTAACCGTAGTGCCGCTTCCCGGTCCATCAGCCCTGACCACTGCCCTATCCAGTTCGGGAATGACCTCTTCCGGCTTTCTGTTCCTCGGTTTTCTTCCTTCTAAAAAAGGGCAACGGCGAAAATTGCTCACCTCTTTATCGACAAGTGAGTACCCGATCGTGCTTTACGAGTCGCCCCATCGAATAGACTCCCTGCTGGGTGACGCTCTGAAAATATTCGGTGAACGACAGTGCTTCTGGGCAAGAGAACTGACCAAGAATTTTGAAGACCTCCAGCACGGAACGTTAAGCAGTCTCCTTGCAAAAAGCCAGGAGGGTAGGAACCGCGGCGAATTTGTGGTAATAATCTGGCCCGGAGTGCAGGAAGAAGTGCAGGGGCAGACAGTGGAAGAACTCATTCTCTGGTACCGGGACAACTCTGATCTCTCCTTAAAAGATGTCAGTCGGCGTCTGGCTAGCGATCTTGGTATATCCAGATCCCAGATCTATCAACAGGCTCTCGCTCTGTGGAAGAAGGAGGACTGAACAATCATGAAACGACTACAGACATGCATCGTCCCTGGTGGCAGATTTCAATACTGTATCCACAAACCGGCCTATAGCGTTACGAACCTGAGACAGTCAACCTTGGTTGAACCACTTGGGCTGACAGAAAAGAATGATCTTGTCAAAAATGAGAGAAACTATCCACTCGGGGACGTTAAGGTAACTGGCGCAGACTGGATTTTCGAGATTCCCAACCCCTTTCCTTTCAAGGGCAGGACCTATATAGACAAGGAATGGGCGGATGCCAGTGCCAATAACCCGGACCGCATCAGACTACCACAACCGGAACAGGTCTCTTTAAGCGAAACACTGCAGCAAAACAGCATCGAGGAAGCACTGATTGAGCGCCTCCCCGCCCCCCTTCTTTTAGCTCTTGCCACCAGCTCGACAGATCCGCAAGATCTTGAAAAACTTGCCGAGCTGAGCTGCGAAATCATTAAAGATGCATATACACCAACGGGCCTACGTTATAGGCAAGATAAATATGGTGGTTTAAAACCAGTCATCCACAACCATGCACTCTTCGAGGCAGTCGCCAATAATCCGAACCTGCCGGACAATTATAAAATTGTCATGGTTATTCGTCCCGGTGCCCAGGGAGGCAGCGAAATTGTCGGGGAATGGCCGCGAGATGAACACAGTCATGTTTTTGAATACCTGCGCCGAAACTCCTATATTCCAGGTGGCCATTATGCAGCCAACATGGCCGATGATGCCATCCGCTATTCCATCGATGCACTCAGTTCAGAAGATATTCACGGGCTGAGACACCTGTATTATCAACGCAGTTATGTGCGACTTGCCGAAGAGTTCACCATAGATCCACCAGCCATAAAAAAGACCTTAACAGAAGAGGAACTGGAAGCCCTTCGGTTGGCGATAATCTCAAAGGCAAAGATCAAAAGGATTGCTCCGGCAACGCTATGGGGCTGGAATTTCGGTTTCGATTTTGCCCCTTCCCAATACCGACTCCATGCCTCACACCAGCAGATCCATCAGCAGTATGCCATGGTACCGGATCAGGTCGAAAGCTATAACCATGGCAGCAAACAGCCTGTCGGACTGATGTCCGCCTATAGTTGCGGCGATCTTGTGGCTGAGCTGATAGAACACTATCTCCTTGAGTACAACAGTGATTTTTTCGGAGATTATCGGCTTGCAGTTACAACCAATCGTCGGATGGATGATCGTAATGACCTGGAGTCAAGCCTGCTGGTCTGGAGCGATGAAAGAGTTATGCTCTTTGTTCCCAAGGCCCAAACATCTCAATGGGAACTGCAACTCATGACCCTACCGGCAGAGGACGGCAGCCTCGCAGGAAATGTTTTCGAATGTGACAGCAACATGCGCCGCTCCCTTGATACCGGAATCCTTATGGCTCAAAAGGCACTTGCCGGGATTGGGGCAAAAATGGTCACCTCCATTGAGTATTCTAAAAGACTGAACGAAAAGAGTGCACTGCGCCAGCCTCTGCTCTACGCTTTTCTCCCACGGTTGCCGGAATCGCCGGGGGCTTTCAGTGAGGCCCAGTTGCGCTTTATCAACGGGCACTACCCGGAGGACTTCGCCGCAGTATGCAGAAGGAAGTTGTTATAAACAATATATCTGACTACTTTTTATCTGACTACTTTTTATCTGACTACTTTTCCTGCACAATGGTCGTCTGGAGCTGTGATCGCCAGATGACTTTTTGCAGCCCAAGCTGAGTTCGGGGGTTTATAATAATCGGTCCGGCAATATTGGCATTAAGGGCCGGGCTGGGCTGTCCCACATTTTCTTTTTTACTGAGCACCATAAAGATACCAAGTTCTTCGGCTTTTTCCGCCTGCAGGAGATTCCGCTCTTCATCGGTTAATTCCAGCTCATAATTGAGCCCATATTGTCCCGGGTCAACAAGGGTAAAGGTTACCCTGGGTTCCTCACAGGATTCCAGCCAAAAGGCACTGATATCATTTTCTTCCTTGTGATATACGACATAAGTAGTGTATTTTTCAAACCCTGGGATACCAAGCGGGAAGGTCAATATCTTGTCTGAATCGATTATCGGGTTGTTAGCTGTTTCTCCATCTTTCATCATACTGTTCTCCTTGACTTGAAAGGTACGTGTTATATTTTTATCAGCTTATCAGAAATCCTGATCGACATTCAAGCTGACACCGGTAAATGGTAAAATAAGCCGGGACTCAGTTCAGTACCCCCTTGAGGGGTGTAAGTGCCTTGGAGATCGTTCTAAGTTTCTAATTTCAATTCATTCTTCAGATTTCTTGTTTTTAAGACAGGTTTTCTGTAGTAAGGCACTAATGCCCCGACATATTTAAAAGCTCGTAGACTGACTGCATAAAACCGGACAATTCGCCCGCACCAACATATTACGGAGATCGAAATGGAAGATAGCGGCTTTTTTGGCAAATGGGGTGGAGCGTATATCCCGGAAATCCTTCATGAAACATTTGAACAACTGAAAATCAGCTACCGAAAGGCCAAAGAAGACCCGAAATTCTGGCAGGAATACCTCAATATTATGTCCACCTATTCCTGCAGACCCACTCCGCTGACCTTTGCCGAAAACCTCACCAGACACTTTGGTGGGGCC
This sequence comes from Desulforhopalus sp., assembly GCA_013139415.1. GTDB lineage: Bacteria > Desulfobacterota > Desulfobulbia > Desulfobulbales > Desulfocapsaceae > Desulforhopalus_A. The sequence continues at coordinate 3,843 of WTAT01000367.1, read as the reverse complement.
CAAATATATATCAAGCGTGAAGACCTCAACCATACCGGAGCCCACAAAGCCAATAATGTAATGGGCCAGGGATTACTGGTCAAAAGAATGGGTAAAAAACGGGTGATCGCCGAGACCGGTGCCGGTCAGCATGGGATGGCCACCGCCACCATGGCTGCCAAGTTCGGCTTAGAGTGTACTGTATATATGGGGGAGGTCGATGTGCAACGGCAGCGTCCCAATGTATTCTGGATGGAAAAAATGGGAGCCACCGTTATCCCGGTAAAGGACGGTTCCAGGACCTTAAAGGACGCCATCAACGAGGCCTTCAGAGATTGGGTCACCAACGTTGATACCACTCATTATGTCCTCGGTACTGCCTGTGGCCCAGCACCTTTTCCGGAAATGGTCTCCTGGTTTCAGTCCATAATCGGTGCTGAAGCAAGAAAACAGATTCTAACCCAGCATGGAAAAACACCCGAACGGGTCTATGCCTGTGTGGGCGGTGGTTCCAACGCCATGGGAATTTTCCAGGGTTTTCTTGACAACAGCGACATAGAGCTCGTGGGAGTTGAGGCCGGTGGGAAAGGTCTCGATTCGGGTAAACATGCATCAAGGCTCTGCGGGACCGATGCCAGCCCGGGCGTTGCCCAGGGATATAAAACTATGTTTCTGCAAAATGACGACGGCCAGATGCTCGAAACCCATTCGGTAGCTGCCGGGCTTGACTATGTAGGGGTCAGCCCAATTCTCTCCGACCTGGCAGAGAAAAAGAAGGTTCGCTTTGAAGCAGCCACCGATGACGAGGTCATGCAGGCCCTCGATCTCACCATGCGATTGGAGGGTATCATTCCAGCCCTCGAATCTGCCCATGCTTTTGTCCAGGCCTTTAAGGAAGCACCTCACCTCAATCCGGATGCTGCTATCATCATTAATCAGTCCGGCCGTGGAGATAAGGATATTTTCACCATTGCTCATGCCTTTGATGACCCTTCATGGAAGGAATTCATCATCGCCCGGGGCAAAGAATACGATAAATAAAAAAGTTCAAAAAATGTTCTTTTTATCTTCAGAAGACAAGACGGTGAAATCATAATGTTACTTGAAAAAACCTTACGTGCCCGACAAGAAAAAGACAAAATTCTGCTGATGACCCATATCGTGCTCGGCTACCCCTCCTTTAACACTAATCGGCAGGTTATCAGCCAAATGGTTGATAATGGGGTCGACTGTATCGAAATGCAGATACCTTTTTCCGAACCCATGGCCGATGGTCCTGTCATCTTGAAGGCCAATCAGGACAGTCTTGCCCTTGGCACAACTGTGGCCGACTGTATGGCCTTTGGCGCCGAAATGAGCCAAAAGCACGACATCCCTTTCCTCTTTATGACCTACTACAACATCATCTTTAAATATGGTGAAGAAAGGTTCTTCAAAGATTGTCAAAGTGCTGGCATTCAGGGGCTGATCATCCCCGACCTGCCACCGGAAATGGGCGAGGAATTCTTCCGGCTGGCAACACGCTATCAGATTGCCCCTATCCTTATTTTTACCCCAACCTCAACAGATGCACGGATGGCCGAACTGAACAAGTCAGCTTCCGGCTTTATCTACTGTGTCGCCCGCCGCGGGGTAACCGGTAAGAAATCCGAGTTTGATGATGATTTTGGCTCATATCTTTCCAGATGTAGAACGGCAACCTCTCTTCCTCTCGCGGTAGGATTTGGTATCCGTAACAAGGATGATATCGCTGCCATTACCGGTAAGGCGGATATAGCAGTTATCGGCTCAGAGACTATCCGTCTGGTGGACGAACATGGTGCTGCAGCAGTTGGGCCTTTTATCAGCGGATTACGTTGAAAATTCTGGAGACAACCATGACAGATACAACAAAACTCAATGACACCCTTGGTACCACCGAAGTCCTGTGGAACCTGGCTGATTTATATTCAGGCACCGATGATCTGCAGATCAAATCCGACATTGAATGGTGCGAGGCTGAGGCGACTAACATCAAAACAGACTCTTACGGTAAAGTCGCCGAACTATCTGCAAATGCACTGCTGTCTTTGGTCAAAAGGCTTGAGACCCTGGATTGTACTCTGACCAGACTTGGCACCTTTTCCTTTCTTAACTTTACTACCCAGATGGGGAATGCTGAGGCCGGAGCACTGGATCAACGGATCCATGAATTGTACAGCAAATGCGGCACGGAAACAGTCTTTTTCGAGCTGGAATGGAACCAGGTGGGCGATCAGCAGGCACAGGCTCTGCTCGACAGCCCCCAAATCGTTCCATACCGTCACTATCTCGAGGCTCTCAGACGATACCGCCCGCATCAGCTCACAGAACCGGAGGAAAAAATACTCCTGGAAAAAGAGGTGGTGGGCCGAAACTCCTGGACAACTCTTTTTAATAAGGTTCTCAGTGAGCTGAAATTTGGCAAAAACAACCGATCAGAAGAAGAAGTCCTCACCGATCTCTATCACGCAGACCGTGATGTCAGGCAAACAGCAGCAACCGAGATGACCGAGGGCCTCCGAGAGAATAATCATATCCTTACCCACATCTTCAATACCCTGGCCGCAGACAAGATGATCACCGACCGGCTTCGCAAGCACTCCAGCTGGGTCAGTTCCATGAATCTGCACAATGAATTGCAGGATAAAACCGTCGAAACTTTGATAGACTCGGTTACTTCCCGCTATGATCTCGTCAATCGCTATTACCATGTAAAACAACAACTGCTCGGTGTGGAAGGGTTAGAGGATTTTGACCGCTATGCACCCCTCCCCTCGTTACCAACAAAGAAAATCGACTGGCCATCATGCAAGGAGACAGTCCTCTCCTCTTTTGCTGCCTTTTCGCCACAAATGGCAGAAATTGCCGAAATGTTTTTTTCCCGCAACTGGATTCACGCCCCTGTGGGGACGGGTAAGCGAGGCGGTGCCTTTGCCCACCCCTGCGTTCCTGAAATCCATCCGTATGTGCTGGTGAATTACACGGGCAATCTGCGAGACGTCTCCACAGTCGCCCATGAGCTTGGCCACGGGATTCATCAGGTTCTTGCTGCAGACCAAGGCCATTTCAACAGCGACACCCCCTTGCCGCTTGCCGAGACAGCCTCGGTTTTTGCCGAACGCCTGGTCTTTAACAGTCAGCTTGAGCTCCTTTAAGACGACCAGGAGCGGCGCGCTTTTATCTGTCAGAAGCTGGAATCAATTTTCGCCACTGTCTTCAGACAGACAGCCATGAATCGGTTTGAACAGCTGATGCATGAAGGGAGGCGCAAACACGGAGAGTTAAGCAGTGAACGGCTGAGTGAATACTGGCTGTCCACCCAGCGGGCAATGTTTGGTGATTCGGTGAATCTCAGCGATGACTACGGGATCTGGTGGTCTTATATCCCACATTTCCTCTCAACACCCGGTTATGTTTATTCCTATGCCTTTGGAGAACTGCTGGTTCTTGCCCTGTATGGACTCTATCAGAAGGAGGGGGAAACTTTTATTGAAAAATATCTTGAACTGCTCTCAAGGGGAGGCTCCAAGAGCCCGTATGAAATGCTGAAAACTTTTAACATTGATCTGGACAGTCCAGAGTTCTGGCTGTCCGGTCTTACAGTGATTGAAGATATGCTGGCAAAGGTTGAGTAATTACCTTTCCATAAACTCGTGAAAACCTGAAAACGTGGATGGAGTAGACTTCACAGCAAAATGGCTCTGGATTTTAGCGGACGCTGGCCAACTTTTAGCAGATGTACAAAAAACGAAACTAAAAACTATCGAAAGTTTTAGGCCACTCATCATTGGTAGAAATTGTAACCTCACAAATGACAGGATCAGTTGTGAGGTTACAATCATG
>WTAT01000610.1 GCA_013139415.1 Desulforhopalus sp. | reverse complement strand
AAAGAAGTGGGGCTGCAGTGTGGTGTGGTTGCCCATCTTATCGATGATTACAGAGATCTTGACCCTGCCTGGCTCACGGATAACGTCAAAGTTGGTATTACCGCCGGTGCATCTGCCCCAGAACGGTTGGTAGAAGGGGTAGTCCTCTGGATGAGGGAACACGGTGCTACGAAAGTAATTGAGCTGAAAGGCATTGAGGAGAGGGTGCATTTTAGACCGGCTGTTCTGTCTTCTAAGTAATGTGAAAAGTTCTGAGACGGGTACTTCTATAAGTTCGAGCCCAAGAAAAAATCTTATTGAGCTCGAACCAGAGCCTTATACGCTTTTTGAATTTAATCAGTGAGTGCGTTTGTCAGTCTGTCCATAGCCTCCCTAACCTTGTCATGACTGTTGAATGCTGAAATACGAATATATCCGTTTCCACATTTGCCAAAACCTGCACCAGGTGTACAGACAACTCCAGCCTTATTAAGAAGCATGTCGAAGAATTGCCAGGAGTCCATTTGACCATCTATCCAGATATAAGGGGAATTCTTGCCCCCGACATAGTCATAGCCAAGTTTGTCCATCGTCTTGCATACAACTGCACTATTTTCCATATAATAGTCGATAAGAGCCTTGGTCTGAGTCTTTCCTTCTGCGCTGTACACAGCTTCTGCCGCCCGTTGAACTGGGTAGGAAACTCCGTTGAATTTTGTGCAGTGGCGCCTGTTCCATAAACCATGAAGGAGGTGTTTTGTTCCGGCACTGTCGTAGGCAGCACATTCTTTGGGAACAACGGTATAGGCGCATCGTGTTCCGGTAAAACCGGCACTTTTAGAAAAGCTGCGGAACTCAATAGCAACCTCTTTGGCACCTTCGATCTCGTAAATAGATTTAGGCAGGGATTCGTCACGAATAAAAGCTTCGTAAGCGGCATCAAATAAAATCAGTGCTTTGTGTTCCCGAGCATAATCCACCCATGTCTTCAGATCAGCTTTAGAGATGGTGGAACCGGTGGGGTTATTGGGGAAACAGAGATAGATCAAATCTACATTTTCGCTGGGAAGCGATGGCACAAAATTATTGTCCTTGGTGCTATCGAGGTATACGAGCCCTTGATACTTTCCATCATCAAATGTTCCTGTTCGGCCGGCCATTACATTGGTGTCGAGGTACACCGGGTAAACAGGATCAGGAATGGCAATTTTAATATCCTGGCTGAAAAGTTCCTGTATATTACCTGTATCGCACTTAGCACCATCGCTGACGAAGATTTCATCGGCGGAGATGTCAGCCCCCCGGCTCTGAAAATCGTTTATGGCAATCGCTTCGCGCAGAAAATCATATCCCTGTTCCGGGCCATATCCTCTAAAGGTTGTATCCTCGGCCATTTCATCTACCGCACTATGAAAGGCTTTGATAGAAGCTGGTGTTAATCCCTTGGTAACGTCACCGATACCGAGTTTAATGATATCCTGTTCTGGATTATTTTTTTGGAAAGTAGCTACCCGTTTGGCGATATCGGAAAAGAGGTAGGAGGCCTGTAACTTTAGATAATGCTCATTGATTGTAATCATTTAAACGTTTCTCAGTTGTTTTATGAATAAAAGGCGTTAAGTTGTTCAACAAAATACCGGTGAAGATGAGATTGTAAATATAATTGAATGACAGGGACTGTCAACTGACAACTATCTTTGTTGGCTTAAACAGGTGAAAAGGGATTATCGCATGAATATAGCTCAACCGACAACTATCTATCGAAAATCTTACACTGTATTTGACTATATCGTTGAACAGTTTGATTTGGAGTTTCAACTTTTTGATGAACGAACTGTTGTGACGGCCAAGGGAAGGTATCTTAAGAACCCGGCGTCGAAAACAAAAAATCCCCCGCTGGTACTTTTCGGCGAGGAGCTGGAACTTTTGGCAGTTAGTGTCAATCAAACAAGGCTTAAGGAAAATGAATACCAGGTCAATGATAAAACTCTGCAGCTTGAGCAACTTCCTGAGTCCTTCACCCTTGAAATTATAACTGTTATTTATCCGGCAAAAAATACTTCCCTTGAGGGACTGTATCGTTCAAGCGGAAACTATTGCAGCCAATGTGAAGCTGAAGGTTTTAGAAAAATCACCTACTATCCTGACCGACCTGATGTCCTGACCAGATTTACAACTCGAATTGAAGCTGACAGACTTGCATGTCCGGTCATGCTGTCCAATGGAAATTTGATTAAAAAGGGTAAATTGGCAGAAAATCGCCATTTTGTTGTCTGGGAGGATCCGTTTCCTAAGCCGAGTTACCTGTTTGCCCTCGTGGCGGGGAAACTTGTAAGTATAGAGGATGAGTTCGTCACCCAAGGTGGTCGAATTATCGAGCTGAAAATTTTCGTTGAAGAGAGAAACAAAAAAAAGTGCGGGCATGCCATGCTCTCTCTCAAAAAGGCCATGCGATGGGACGAGGAGGTGTTTGGCCTTGAATATGACCTTGATACCTTTATGATCGTGGCGGTTGATGATTTTAATATGGGCGCCATGGAAAATAAGGGCTTGAACATTTTTAATTCCAAATATGTGCTTTCAACCCCAGAGACAGCGACTGATCAGGATTATCTTGGGATAGAAGGTGTTATTGCCCATGAATATTTCCACAATTGGACCGGTAACCGGGTTACCTGCCGGGATTGGTTTCAACTTAGCCTGAAAGAAGGATTAACGGTTTTTCGGGATCAGGAATTTTCTTCGGATATGAACTCACGGAGTGTGCAGAGAATCGATGATGTGAGGATTTTGAAAAATTTTCAATTTAAAGAGGATGGGGGACCTATGGCCCATCCGGTTCGCCCCGATTCCTATCAGGAAATTAATAATTTTTATACCGCTACTGTCTACAACAAAGGAGCAGAGGTTATCCGCATGATGCACACTCTGCTGGGGCCGAAGCTTTTTCGAAAGGGAATTGACCTTTATTTTACCAGACATGACGGACAAGCGGTTACCTGTGATGATTTTGCTGCTGCCATGAGTGATGCATCCGGGATTGATCTGGAGCAATTTAAAAACTGGTATGCTCAGGCCGGTACGCCGGTTTTGCAAGTGAAAGGGGAGTGGATTGAAGCGGATGCAGAATATAGGCTGCTCATCAGGCAAAGTTGTCCTGATACTCCAGGACAAACGGCAAAAAAACCTTTTCATATGCCTATTAGTGTTGGTCTTCTTGGAGCTGGTGGCAAAAACTTAGTTGATAACCATCAAGGATCCGACATTCTACAGTTTCGTGAGAGAGAACAGCTTTTTACCTTCCAAAACATAAAAGAAAAGCCAGTTGTTTCTTTTATGAGGGATTTTTCTGCGCCAGTCAGAGTTGAGAGTTTTCAATCCCGCAAAGAACTCTCGCTACTCATGCGAGCAGATTCCAACCTTTTCAATCGCTGGGATGCTGCAACCCGCCTTGCAGGTGAGACGATTCTCGAAATAGCGGAAAAACTGCAGGACAATCAGGCTCCGTCGATGGAAGATCTATATCTTGATGCTGTTTCCGGGAGTTTAAGTGGAAACATTGACGATCCTGCTCTTCTTGCTCTATCCTTGCTACTCCCGTCGGAAACCACACTGGTTCAGGAAATGGATATCGTTGATCCCGATGCGCTGTATGATGCAAGACAGCTAGTAAAAAGGGTATTGGCCGATAGAAATAAGGAAAAGTTTACTGCAATTTACCACAGTAATAAGGAGAGTGGTGCCTTTACCATTAGCCCTGAGGCCATTGGCAGGAGGAGCTTGAAAAATATATCTCTTGCTTATCTCATGTCTCTGGATCCACTCCCCGAAGAAATCAAGAACCTGTGCTACGAGCAGTATACACAGGCAACGAATATGACCGATGCAATAGCTGCTCTTTCTAGTCTTGTTCATCTGGACAATGAGATGAGGACGGTTGCGCTTGAAGATTTTTATAAAAAATGGCTAAACGATCCTTTAGTGCTCGATAAATGGTTTACCCTTCAAGCCATGTCGACTCTCGAAAATACTTTAAATCATGTGAAGCAACTAACTAAAAATACATCTTTTTCTATATCAAACCCCAATAAGGTCAGAGCCCTGATCGGGGTGTTTTGTTCCAGCAATCATGTTCGGTTTCACGATAAAAGTGGAGCTGGTTATCGGTTTCTTGGCGACAGGATAGAAGAGTTGAATGCTCTTAATCCTCAAATTGCAGCTCGGTTGGTGTCACCTCTAATTAACTGGAGACGTTATGATACTGAGCGGCAAAAACAGATGCAAGGGGAGCTTGATAGAATCTTGGCGATAAAGGATCTTTCGAGTGATGTCTACGAGATAGCTTCAAAAAGTAGATAATCTCACCCCGGTAAACGGGAAAATAAGCCGGGATTCTTTTCAGTGCCCCCTTGAGGGGTGTAAGTGCCTTGGTGGTATCTTTAAGTTTCTAATTTTAATACACTCTCCAGATTTCTTGTTTTTTATACCCCTCAAGGGGGGTACTGAAAAGAGCACCCCTCGAGGGGGTATTGAACTGAATGACAGGCTTTCAGGAGTAAGTCACTAACCAGAAATCCAGGTGGACTCTAATTTTCTCTCTCCAAAATTAGAGTCGCTTGTGACAAAAGAGACAACGATATTTGGGAGGGTGCCCATCCGGCAGCGGTGCTTTTTTGTCCGCATCATGGCAATTGAGACAGTATTTTTCAGCCTCTTTTTTACCTTCGATGTTATGCAAGCTGCTGTGAATATCATCGTGGGGAAGGGGGGAGGTCGTTTCTTCGGGAGCATTGAGGAGGAAGACGAGGATACCTGCGCAGACTATTACAAATAGTATATTCCCGATAAGCAGTTTATGACTCTTTTTCTGTTTCATTGGCAATTATATGGGGTGTTTTATCGAACGGCGAAATTAATTAGTTCCCATCCGAAAACTAATCAGGGGGCCATTTCAGCAGCGTTAAAGCGTATGACCTTTTTCTTCAAACAAAAGGTAACCAGTTCAGCCAGCAAGGTAGAGAAAAATTTATTTTTGCCTAGAATCGATACCATCCTTCTGTGTCGGCTATGATTTTTTATCATGTTTTGTAACTCTACAGGATTGAACTTGGGATTCACAATACATCTAGCCACGGACTCACCTGAGACAATCGCTGGGTAAATTCCCTCTCCCGTCAGACCTGAAGCAAGCCCGGCGGCGTCTCCAACAAGAAAAATATTTTTAAAATGATAGCCCCGATAGTCAAAATTAATCAACTCGGCCTCTCCTTTGTAACCAGCAAGAGGATAGCCTGACTTTTCAGCCCATTTGAACAGGTTTTCTTTCAGCTTTTTTGCTTTCATCACCCTGGCATCAACATATGCACCTACGGAAACCGTTTCTTTATGTGGGAAGACCCAGGCATAGCCACTGGAAAAGAGAACACTGTCGAGGTGCCACTGCATATGCGGATAATTGCCGGGGAGTTGATAGTTAATTCCGATGCCAATATCGTGGGCAGGGAGTCCGAGGTACCTTCTGACAAGAGAAGAAGATCCGTCTGCACCTACTAAGTAGGTAAACTTTTGCTGTTCAAGTTTCCTGGTCGTTTTATCCAAAAAGGTGAGCATATTGCCCGTGATTGAGCTCACTTGACAGCCAAAACGAATTTCGGCCCCGGCCTGTTGAGCTTTGTAGCTCATCTGCTGTCCCAGTTTTTCGCGGTTCACGGTGGCAATTATCGGGGTCGGAGCAGAGACACTGACATTTTGAGACCGGGTAAAAAGGTATTGGGTATTAAATTGTCTCTCAAATAGATCTATAGGTACTTTTTTAACCAGTCCATTCCACGTTACCCCTCCGGCACAGACTTTTTTTCCAATGATCGTTTTTCGTTCCAAGATCAGAGTTTTTAGTCCTTGAGAGGATGTAATTTCAGCACACGCCAAGCCTCCAGGACCAGCACCGACAATAATAACATCAAAGGACATAGTGAGAAAATGTACCAGGCTAGAAGAAAGTTAATCGATAGATACTTTGTCGGAGATATAACAAAAAAACCTGCTCTGTGCAATGAAAGCACTGAGCAGGTTTGAGGTTAAAACCAGATTACTGGACCCTTTGAATTATCCTTCGGTGAGCATAGCCTTGAAATACTCTTTGTTCAATCTGGCAATATTTCTGATGGAGATACCTTTAGGACAGACAGCTTCGCATTCTTTTGCATTAGTACAGTTGCCAAAGCCTTCTTCATCCATTTGGGCGACCATAGCCATGGCGCGTTGCTTTCGTTCTACCTGGCCTTGGGGAAGCAGGCAAAGTTGTGAGACTTTTGCACTTGCAAAGAGCATTGCAGCACCGTTAGGACAATTGGCCACACATGCTCCACAGCCAATACACGCCGCAGCATCCATTGCCAGTTCTGAGTCCAGGGATGGAATAGGAGTGCTGTTTCCGTCTGGAGTTCCCCCAGTATTTACAGAAACATATCCACCCGATTGTATAATACGATCAAGTGCGGAACGATCGATAAGTAAATCTTTTTTGATCGGGAATGCTAACGATCGAAAAGGTTCAATGACTATAGTATCGCCACTATTAAAATGTCGCATGTGCAACTGACAAAGGGTAACTTCCTTTTCAGGCCCATGGGCGACTCCATCAACAATCGCACCACACATTCCGCAAATACCTTCGCGACAGTCATGGTCAAATGCGACAGGATCCTTTCCTTCCTTAGTGAGTTTTTCATTAAGTACGTCAAGCATCTCGAGAAAAGACATGTCCGTACTAATGGAATCAAGAGTATACGTATCCAAATTGCCTAATGCGTCACTATTCGGTTGTCGCCAGATCTTTAGCGTCAGGTTAATGCTGCTCATGATGTCTATACCTTAAGAGTTCAGTTTATAGTCTCCGTTACGATCAGGAGCCTTACTTGTAACTTCTCTGACTGGGGGTCACAAATTCGAAAGTTAGTGATTCCTTGTGCATTTCCGGCGGTGTCTCTTCGCCTATATGCTCCCAGACGGAAACGTGCGAGTAATTAGCATCATCCCGTTTTGCTTCATGTTCTTCGGTCTGGCTCTCTTCTCTAAGATGGCAACCGCAGGATTCTTCCCTGGCAAGTGCATCCCGGATCATGATATCGGCAAATTCCAGAAAATCGGCGACACGACCGGCGCGTTCCAAAGACTGGTTTATTTCTTTGGTAGTTCCGGGAATATAAACGTTATCCCAGAATTTCTGCTTAATAGCGGGTAATTCTTCCAGGGCCTTTTCCAAATCCTCTTTTTTTCTGGCCATTCCACAGTTATCCCACATAAGTTTACCAAGTTCTTTGTGTATTTCATCAACGGTAAACTTACCAGCGGGACCACCACTGTTGTTTTTAAGCAACCTGGCAATTCTATCTTCTACCTCACGCTTTGACTCAACGAAAGAATTATCATGTTCACTGACTTTTTTGAGTTCATTGGTTCCGAGATAGTGTGCCACTGAGGTGGCAATGACAAAGTAACCATCAGCCAGTCCCTGCATGAGTGCACTAGCGCCAAGTCGGTTGGCTCCGTGGTCAGAGAAATTACATTCTCCAATGGCGAACAGTCCGGGAATAGTGGTCATCAGATCGTAATCCACCCAGAGACCGCCCATGGTGTAATGGACAGCAGGATAAATCATCATCGGTTCGACCATCGGATCGCTATCTGTTATCTTTTCATACATCTGGAAAAGGTTGCCATACTTTTTATAGATGGTGTCCGCCCCATCTCGTTTAATGGCATCAGTGAAATCCAGGTAGACAGCAAGTTGTGTCGATCCAACACCTTTTCCGAGATCACATTGTTCTTTAGCATTTCTTGAAGCGACATCGCGGGGGACAAGGTTACCAAAACTGGGATACTTGCTTTCAAGGTAATAATCCCGTTCAGCTTCTGGGATATCAGCAGGATTACGCGTATCGCCTGTCTTTTTGGGAACCCAAACCCTCCCATCATTGCGTAGACTTTCACTCATCAGGGTGAGTTTTGACTGGTAATCACCATGGACTGGAATACACGTTGGATGAATCTGCACAAAGGAAGGATTGGCAAATCCAGCGCCTTTTTTATGTGCTCTCCAGGCGGCGGTAACGTTCGAAGCCATCGCATTTGTCGAGAGGAAGTAGACATTTCCGTAGCCACCCGTGGCCAAGATGACAACATCGGCAGAAAAACTTTCAATTTCTCCGGTCATAATGTTGCGGGTTGTTATCCCTCTGGCTCTGCCATCGGTTACCACCACGTCCATCATTTCCCGACGGGTAAACATCTCGACTTTTCCTGCGTTGATCTGTCGCGACAGGGCACCATATGCGCCTAAAAGAAGCTGTTGACCGGTTTGACCACGGGCATAAAATGTCCGTGAAACCTGAGCCCCACCAAAAGATCTGTTTGCCAGAGTTCCGCCATATTCCCGCGCAAAAGGAACGCCTTGTGCGACACACTGATCAATTATTTCATTGCTGACCTCTGCCAGCCTGTGGACGTTTGCTTCTCTAGCCCGAAAATCACCACCTTTTATTGTATCGTAGAACAAACGATGAACTGAGTCCCCATCATTTTGATAATTCTTGGCAGCATTGATACCTCCCTGGGCGGCGATTGAGTGTGCGCGCCTTGGGCTGTCCTGGATGCAGAACGTTTTTACCTGATACCCTTGTTCAGCAAGTGTCGCGGATGCGGATGCCCCGGCAAGGCCGGTACCCACAACTATTGCGCTGTATTTTCGTCTATTAGCAGGGTTTACAAGTTTGTTGGAAAAACGGTGATTATTCCATTTTTCTTCAAGAGGGCCGGAAGGTACACGAGAATTGAGTTCCATATTTTCAAAACCTTGGCTAGTTTCTTTTGGTGAATTTCCTTAAAATCCTTCAGCTACAAATATTTTCATTCCCTGGGCAGGACTATTTAATATGAAGCCCCGAGTCCGGTCATAAAATAGAACGCAATGCCGCCAAAAATTAACAGGAAAAACAGTGGAATAATTAGAGTTAGTCGGGCGATAGCTGGGTTATAGCGTGGATGGTTCACGCCAAACGTCTGCAGCATACTCCAGATACCATGACTAAGATGGACCGTCAGAGCAACAAAAGCTACTATATAAAAGAGTGAGTAAAAGAAATTACCCAACAACTCTTTAACGGTAACAGATATTTCTATATCTTTAGGGGAAAATGTGAAGCCAAAAATATGGACAAAAAGAAATGCCAGGATGACTAATCCAGTGTAGGGCATTGTCGATGATGCAAACGAGTTCTTTACAACCCGAGTGGTGACTGCGTACCTGGATTTGCTGACCTGTCGATTCTCAAAGAAAAGAAATAGCCCAAGGACAATGTGTGCCAAAAAAACCACCAGCAATGAAAGACTGAACACAAGGACAATTAAGGGATGACTGTGTAGTTCATCAGCATAACTCTGAAAAACATCACTACTCATAAAGATAGTGGCGTTGCCAGCCACATGAGTACACAGAAATAAAAACAACAGCAGCCCTGTAGCTGCCATTAAGAATTTCTTGCCAATTGAGGACGTTAAAAACCTGACAAACCACATAAGCACACCTTCGGTGGAAATTTATGAGTTGATGTAATTTTTTGATTTCACTGATAATATAAAAAATAAATAAAAAAGAAAGAGAAAACTTGGTTTTTTTCCTGGTCTTTCCTTAACGATGCTTACATTGATGAGTCTGTTGATTTATGAGAATTTTCGTTCGACATCAAGGCATGTGGAAAAAATAACCGGAGACATATAGTTGATATTTCGAGGATTATTTTTTCCACATAACGCGGAGATCGGGCGAAAAGGCCGTAAATCAACGGGCTCATTGATGCTGTTCTGTTATTTGATCAATCTAACTAACTCCCTGTAATTGCCATAAATACCAGCAACCATGTTATATCCATCAATAATTTTTGACCTGGACGGTACTCTTCTTGATACTCTTGCTGACCTTGCTGAAACCTGTAATGAAGTACTGAAATACCACCATTTCCCACCTCACCCAACCGATGCTTATAGAAATTTTATAGGTGATGGCCTACAGAGACTTATAAAGAAAATTGCCCCTGTTGGTACAAAAGAAGATGTTCTTCAACAGTGTTGTACTTTATTTAGAGAGCAATACTCTCGAAACTGGAAGAGAAATAGTTGCCCATATGAAGGCATTAGTGATATGTTATCCGCGCTGAAAAAACATGGTATCGATCTTGCTGTTTTATCCAATAAGCCCCATGAATTCACAAAACTTTTTATTGATGAATTTTTTCCAAGTGGACTGTTTCCCATCGTGTATGGACAGCGGGATGGGTTTCCTAAAAAACCGGACCCGACTGTGGCCCTTGAAATAGCCGCACAGTTTGGTGTTCGTCCACAAGACACCCTCTTTGTCGGTGATTCAGGGGTGGATATCCTGACAGGTAAAGCAGCCAACATGATGACAGCCGGAGTCTCTTGGGGATTTCGGAGTGTGCAGGAACTCACCGATAATAATGCTGATATAATAGTCCACAATCCTTTGGAGTTAAAACAATATGTCTTATTTCCCACCTGAATTTGTCCCCTATGTAAAGTATCTTACCCCTCCGATAGTGGGTGCCTTCATTGGTTATCTGACCAATCGAATCGCCATCAGAATGCTGTTTCGTCCCTTGAAAGCCTGGAAGATTTGGGGACTAAGGGTGCCGATGACTCCAGGGGTCATCCCTTCAAAAAGACTTGATCTGGCCATAAACATGGGTGAGGTCGTTGGAGATCATCTATTAACCAGTGAGGAAATAGGCAGAGGGCTGCAGCAGCAGGGTTTCCAGGATCATTTATATAATCTTATCCAGGAAAGGGTGGAGGGTGTCTTGCAAAAAGATCTGGGTACCCTCGCTTCAACGATCCCTAAGAAATTTAAGGTATATTTTGATATTGGCACCAAAACGATACGCTATCAGCTAAAGGAGCAAATTCACACATTCATTCAGTCGCAGGAATTTGCCGAGACTGTGGATGGCGCAATTGATAATCGACTGGATATATTTCTTGAACAGGACATCGGTACAATTATCACCGATGCCGAGCGGGAAAAGATCTACCGGTTTATAGAAAAGAATATCTCCAGAATGTTTGAAAGCGAGGCAATGGAGCAATGGGTGGAAGATTTTATCCATCAGAAGGTCTATAGCACTCTGCAGCAGGAAAAGTCACTTGCAGATATTCTCCCGGCCTCCCTGCAGGAGTTGGCTCTGGCAATGATCGAGAAACAGGTGCCGGCGTTTCTCGGTAAAATTGCTTTAATTGTCAGTGAGCCTGAGGTTCGTGATAAAATCATTAAAGGCGCCTGTGGCGGTGTTGATAACTTTATTAATTCCCTTGGCTCCATGACCGATATGGTTCGGGGATTTTTGCCGATGGAGACGGTGGAAGAGAAAATCCAGGAATATCTTATTGAAAAAAACGATGATATCGTCGCCTGGCTCCAGTCTGAGGAAGTACAGCTCCGTGTCGCTACCATTTTAAGAGAGAGGAGCCGGGAGTTTTCAGAAAAACCGATTGTCAGTTTCATCAAAACGGAAAATGAACATGCTATCGAAGAGTTCTGCTCCCAGTGCACAAGGCAGCTCTTACTGTTGATACGGGGAGAGGAAGTAAGCACAACGCTCATTTCCATGGTCAAAACGAACATAGAGAATCATATCGATTCCGGTGCCATAAGTTTGCGACAGATGCTCAGTACCTTACTTGGTGAGCAGTCTATGTTTGCGGGCAAGGATTGGGTAAAAAAGGAAATACGCGAGCTTCTACAAACCCAGAAGACTCTGCAGACCATCGATTTTCTCATTGATTCCCTTGTCGAATCGCTGTTGCAGAAAAAAATAGGCAGGCTGGCAAGACTTGTTCCTGTCGGGGTAAGGGAGGGGTGGTCGAGATCCTTACAAAAGATCGCCTCAACAATGCTGAAAAACGAGGTTCCCGGCTTGGTCCATTCATTAAACATCCGTCAAATTGTCACAGAAAAGGTTAATTCTCTTGATATCTTGAAACTTGAAGGACTCTTGTTGTCGATCATGGAGGACCAGTTCAAATATATCAACCTGTTTGGCGCACTGCTTGGTTTTTTGTTAGGTTGTTTGAATATTGTGTTTCTTTATGGAATTTAGTGCCTTACCCCTCAAGGGGGCACTAAACTGAGTACTCCTGAAAGCCTGCCATTCAGTTCAATACCCCCTCGGAGTCTGTCGTTTACCTGAGGGGGTACTAAAAAGAGCACCCCTCAGGGGGGTATCGAAAAGAATCCCGGCTTATTTTCCCGTTTACCGGGGTTAGAATAAAATGCCTCGCTTCAGGGTATCGAATAATAAGAGCTTTACGTTTTTTGTCTACATACTATTTCAACCCCAGGTTGTCCTAACCACCTCTTTGCCTCTCTATCAATTCTATCGCATCGCCTGACGATATACAGCAGTGTGTCTCATCTCCGGTTTTTTGCTCTCAACAGATATCTCTGGCTCTAAACGGCTTAGTGGATTCCGCTCTTTTGGTGCACTGGTTGTGAGGGATGTTGAATCCTTTACGCTGACCTGAAATCAAGGTCATGGCACGTAAATTGAAAAAGAGAGAGGTACCTGCTCGTTACAGTGCGATCGACACACTGAGGAACAAGTCCAATAGCTCCAGGAAAGAGTTACCTATAACTGAAGTGTCAGAACCGGCAGTCTGTTAGGTGAAAACATATATAAAATATTTCTTCTGGAATATTAGGCTGTTGAATTAAAGCTAAAGCGGCTGGGCAACTTGAATATCTATCCCAGTCAATTACAAGGGGATAAATGCAAACACAGTGTCAGTAACATGGCTTACAAGAGAAGCAATTACCACAACTACATTTTTGTTCTTCTGATATCACTTTCGTTATGGATATTCCCTGTGCCAGCACGTGGAGAATTGTCATTTTACCAAGACAGTCATGGGCCTCCTGGAAAAAAGAAATATGACCCGGTAAAGTACAGTTACTCGCAAAAAAATGATCTTTTCCTGGCGGGTTTTAAAGGGAAAGTCGTCAACAGGGTACCCGGGAATAGTAGAGATGGGATGTTTGTTGATCTGGAGGTAGATTACGGGGGGCTGTTTTCACCCTCGAATTATGGACATCGTGGGTTTGGATATTTTACCGCAAAGGTTGATAGCGATAACCAGTTACGTTTTAATTCAAGCCTTGGCCACTTTCTCCCGGTGGTTAATGGAGAACTCTTTCTCACATACCGGTTTCTACGTCGCAATATCTATGGCTCCGCGCATAATATTGGATCTATTCATGACAAAGTTTATGAAAATAGTTTTTCCGCGAACTACACCAAATATAGCAATGGATTCCTAAGAGAAACTTCATTTAACTATAGTTTTAGCGCCATTCCTGGTCAGGAAATTGCCGGAAGCTTGATAGATTTTGCCCCAGAAGATACCGGGTATTCTGCTAAAATCATAGGAGGTTTTAGTGATACTACTACCCATGAAATAGCAGCCCAAATAGCCTTTGGCTCAGATAATATGGGTTTTGATTTCTTATCCGGCTTTAAAACTAGCCTGCATTTAGGTTATGAATATGTTGAACATGATGCGTTTCATGACCAACACGGCCAGATCATGCAAAGTTTTTCAGCCTTGGCTACAATGGAACAGCAGACAATGGCCGGTTTGATAAAAACATCATACAAGCATGTTGAGTCTTCCAGGACATTGTCAGTGGGATACTTGTATGGAGGCGTAGAACTGTACGTTAAAAACGTACAATACCAGGAGCGTGAAGACACACAATTGTACGGAGTTAATGTTAAGTTTGACCTAAACACTTTCGGAGGCCCCTTCCGCAATAAAGTAAAGACTTTTTTCCGGAAGGCGACATATTTCTATAAAGGACTCGGCCAAATACGCCATAACTCCAGCATAAATTCAGACCACCTGACAACCCGACCAAATATTCGAGAAACCCTCAATTCCTGGTAGAGCTTAATTCTACGACCAAAGACATACCTCCAGTTAAAATTTATTATTAAGACGGAACTAAAAATCGATCATGTCCTTTAAGGGTCTCTTGAAAAATCTAATTTTTCAAGGTAGCCTTAAATAATTGACCAGAAAATAGCATAATATACCTGTGCCATTCTTTAAAAGTGAATTCTTACGGAATTAAATCGGTTTCTTCAAGCAGAAGATAATGGTGTTTCATGAGCAAAGTGTGTCTTAATCGGATACTTCTGTTTCCCGGCAATTTAACAACTCCCAAACACAAGATCTCAAGTTAGATGAAAATTGCTCTGTTTAAACTTCTTCCTAAACATTGATAGACCCACTAAAATGATGTCATGGATAGATATTTTGACTTCGTATAAACAGTGTGTTAAGTCAGAGGAACCAGAAGGATGATTGCTGACAGAATAAATAAGTATTCGAATATTGTCAAACTGGCAAACAATCTATTGTTATAGATATCAGCAACCTATTACAAAAAATAAAGGAGGAATGATCATGCTGAAAAAAAGTTATACTAAAACCGGTAAGAAATGCAGGGTGACTTTCAAGTACCCTAATAAAGATAATTGCCAAACAGCTGTGTTGGCTGGTGAGTTCAACGACTGGTCACTTGAGGCTCATCCAATGAAACGACTTAAAGACGGTAGCTTTTCCGTGTCCCTAACTCTGACAACCGGCTATTCCTTTTGTTTTCGCTATGTACTGGATGGCGATCTCTGGGTTAATGACCTGGCCGCTGATAGCTATGCACCCAACAAATTTAGCCAAGACGATTCGGTGGTAACAGTATAAGGGGGACCACCCATATTCGTACGTAAATATACGTCAGGGATTGCTGGTGACTGCAACGTATAAAGCAATAATGACATTGAAACCCAGCCGGAACAATTCCCCATGAATCCTGGTGCACCCCAGTTCGAATTGGCTTGAGCCATTTTCCTGACAAGATAACAGATTTGACGATCGGTTTTTGGTCTTCCGGGACCTTTGGATTTGAATTTCCAGAAAAGCTTAAAACCCTTGCGGTGCCAGTGCACAACAGTATCCGGCCTTACTATGACAAGAGATTTGCGCCAAGGAATCCAAATTCGGGAAAGCAAAACCCAGAAGGGTCGATCCACCATTCGAATTTTCGGCCGCTTGTCTGTCCGTTTCATTACGGCCAATTGGTGGCGAAGTGCAAGGTTCTCGGCAGCAAGATTCGAGGAGATTTTGGTCTTCGACCATATGACCAAAACAAGATTTCGTAACGTTTTTATCATGATTTTAGATT
>WTAT01000294.1 GCA_013139415.1 Desulforhopalus sp. | reverse complement strand
GGATAAAGAGTGATGAGCTTTGCTTGGTATTTTAGCGTCAACATAGGGGGATCTTTGTAATATTGATAACCTCCCAAGACCGTATTCAGATAGGGAAGTACCTCGGTGATATCTCCATCGAGATGAGAGTACCACCGGAGGTGTTGCGCCTTTGGATTAGGCGGTAGACAGAACTCCATGCGGTAACTTTCAACCAACATGGGATGACTCCTTTCTTAAATTTTGCCCTACGAGTGGTCGAACTTAGGTGCATCGTAGTGGCTGTATTATTCACCAAGCTTACTGCCAGCCTTGACAGACATCTTGTCATTGAACTTTGTTGCATTGATTACGAACCTGTCGTGCGTACCCTCAGAGATCTTGTCTACTCCATCGTCCGCAACCAAAGAAAAACTGAGTTTGCGTCCCTCTACTTCTTCCAGTTTTCCCTTTACCGCTATCGTCAGGCCAGGAGGGGTCGCTGCTGTATGACTTAAATTGATGTGGATACCAACCGTCTGTTCTTCGGGCCAGTCTATGTGGGGGTTGATCGCCTGGATACAAGCCCATTCAAATAATCCACCATGAACCCGGTGGCCAAAACTCTCGGCATAGCCTGGAACTCGGGTGATTCAGGATAAAGATAAGGTACCGTCTTATTTTCCGGAACCGTGAACTTGAACTCAAAAGTTAGGCCTGGTTGTAAGGAATCTTTCATGGCTCACCTCCGTGTTGGCTGGATTATTCGTGTTGTCTTTGATCACTATTCCTGATAATTTCATACAACGCAAATTAATTATTTTCATGAATCATATTAGCGTGGCTTATTTAAATGGAATGGCAGCAAATCATAGGATTTTACCATGTGGCCAACCTCGGGAGTTTTACGAAAGCTGCTGAAGCCACATTTCGGACACAGTCAGCCCTAAGTCAACAGATCAAGAGTCTTGAAGAGGAACTGGATTGTCAGCTTTTTGAGAGGATAGGCAAGCGTAAATTGCGGCTGACTTCCGCTGGGGAGAGGTTCTTCAGATTCTCACAAGCGATTCTAGAGAAGTACGATTACCTTACAGAAGAGCTAAACGAGCTTAAGGGTCTTCAAAAAGGGCGTTTGAGAGTAGCAGCACCCTTCACAACTCTCTACCACCTGTTCCCGCAGACACTGAAAGATTACATCAAACGTTTTCCACACGTTGAGCTGACCATATTGGACCGCTCACAACAAAGTGTTATTGAACTTGTAAAAAAGGGGGATATCGACTTTGGTTTTACGCTGGAATCAGAGGTCCCCAAAGATCTCGCTTTGCTCCGCTGGAAGAAGGTGGAAACTGTCCTTATGACACCAGTGGGTCACCCTTTGGCCGATGCAAAACGAGTCACTCTGAGACAGATCGCTAAGTATCCCCTCATCTTACCTCCTGAGAGCATCAGATACACTTTTCGCAGGAGGTTGGAAGAGCGGTTTCAGAAACTTGGAATTGACTACCACATCGTCATGGAATCTTCCAACGTTGAGTTGAGCTCTGTCTATGTAGAGATGGGACTCGGCATTTCTTTTGCCACCGTGGTGAAGGATCTACCTGTACTGAAACAAAGAAAGTTGCAATTCGTGTCAATGAGTCAATTATTTAAACCCGATCAGATTGCTGGGGTTATGAGGAAGGACAAAACTCTAGCCTCATACAAGAGTGCCTTTATCAATATTCTATTTGGAAGATCGGTCCTCTCTCACACGTGATGCGGCTAACACGCTAACCGTGGAGCTGCCATAATAGCGTTACTATCTGAAGTCTGCACTGATCTCCTGAAAGTTTATATTCCATACTTCACTCTCTGTAGTTTGAGATTCTGCTACAAAATAGAATAGTTTTTTCACTATTAGTTGGGTTGCCTTGTGAAGATTGTACGATCAAATTCTAGCTCCTAAAGTTAAGTGGCTTTGGTAACATGGCGGTAACAGGCCAAAAAAATCCAATGATTTCAATATAAGTTTTCATCTTACAAGCCGGGGGTCCGCAGTTCGAGCCTGCGTCCGCCCACCAGCCCAATGAAGGGTTTAGGATGTTCCTAAACCCTTTTTCTGTGTACTGCGAGCATGAAACAGCGAACGTCTAGCCCTCCTTGCCAACGCCTACTCAGGCCAAGAGTACAATGGTGACGTCAGTTACCCTAACGTTGCAGACCTACTCCGAGGAAAAACGCGCTAGAGTGTGCTCCCGCCGAGGGCGGGACTGCGCACAGGCTCGGTCAGGACGAAGCGTACTTCACCGTACGTGAGATCCTGGCCGAGGCGAGCACCGTTCGGCCCGAGCTCACGGCCGAGGGCGGCCACAGATGGGGTACTATAGCGCGAGCCTAGCGATTTTAGCCGGTGTGGGTTTGCAACGTTAGGGTTTACTTATTGTTGGTCAACCATACCCTCCCAGATCCTCAAGGTAAGACTCCAGCAATTTCAGGTTCACTGAGATTCGCTGTCTCAACCGATTACTCCCAGGTGAATCCATAGCAGTCTTCGCCTCTATTGTCTC
>WTAT01000418.1 GCA_013139415.1 Desulforhopalus sp. | reverse complement strand
GGTGAAATTAAATTTGGAGCACAGCTGACGGTTAGGGAAAGTCAGGCGGCCGTCTTTTTTTATAAAGGAAAGGCTTGTGATTGCTTTGGCCCCGGGAGACATACCCTGAAAACCTACAACCTCCCTCTGCTCACCAAAATTCTTTCGCTGCCCTGGCGTGGAAATAGTCCGTTGCGCGCAGAAGTTTACATGGTGAATCTGAAATATTTTCGCAATCTTAAATGGGGAACCCGAAATCCGGTGGCCTTTAGAGATAATGAACTTGGCCTTATCCGCCTGCGTGCCCATGGGATGTATAATATCCAGGTAGTTCAACCGGTATTATTTATCAATTCACTCG
Source organism: Desulforhopalus sp. (assembly GCA_013139415.1). Classification (GTDB taxonomy): domain Bacteria; phylum Desulfobacterota; class Desulfobulbia; order Desulfobulbales; family Desulfocapsaceae; genus Desulforhopalus_A. The sequence goes on along the minus strand of WTAT01000418.1, from coordinate 2,800 downwards.
TCGGAACCATGGGGAAAATCGATACTGATGGAATTTCCGACTACCTGAAAATGGTGATAGTCTCACGCTTTAATGACTATCTGGGGGAAACGTTAGATTCCATCTTTAATCTTCCCGGTAAATTTGATGAACTCTCCGAAGAGTTACAGAAACGTCTTACTGTTGATTTCTCCGAGTTTGGTCTTCGACTCACTCATCTGTATATAACCTCCATCACCCCGCCGGAGGAGGTGCAGAGTGCCATTGACGATAAAAGTCGTATGGGCTTGATACAAGACATGGAAAAATTCCTTCAGCTTAAAACGGCAATGGCCATGGAAAAAGCTGCAGAATCCCAGGGAGAGGCTGGGGCCGGCTTGGGAATGGGAATGGGCATGATGCTGCCGGGTATCTTTGCCGGGAACGCTGTGCGCTCGCCTGATGCAGGTAATCAGATGGCGACAACTGCCATGGTACAATGTCCCGACTGCACAAATGATATCCCCGGCGATGCCCGTTTCTGTCCGTTGTGCGGTCATCAACAATTACTGCTGGTCAGGTGCAGTAATTGCGGTAAAAATCTGACCCCGAAGGCACGATTCTGTTCGCAGTGTGGGCAGGCCACAAACCAGAAACAACTGCCGAAGATATGTACTGGTTGTAGCTCAGAAAATCTGTCGGGTGCTATGTATTGCAATCATTGTGGCGTAAGCTTAAGGGTACCTTAAGTTGGTCAATGTTAGCTTAGGCGGGCGGGATCGAATTTTATGGATGTGACGATAGAACAGAGCTGCCCTTCCTGTGGTGCTTCAATAGTTCTGAATGAAGATGATAAACTTGTTCAATGTGCTTTTTGTGATGTACATAACTACAAGATTGGGAGTGTGGGCAGCAGATATGTTCTACCCGCTAAATTGCCTGATCACCTTGAGGAAGATCAGCTTATCTTTGCACCATATCTCCGGTTTAAAGGGTCGATTTTTTATGTGCAGGATGATGAGGTAAAGCATAAAATAGTCGATACAACCCGCCTTGGTCTGGATAGCCAGCAATTGCCTGTCTCTTTAGGTCTGAGACCCCAGGCGATGAAGATTAAGCCTGTGGTTTCTTCTACACGTGGTGCATTTATATTACAATCGATTCCCACTAAAACTGTCTTTTCTTATGCCGCCAGGATTATGGATCTTTTTAGTGAGCGAAATAAGAACAATACCTATCATCGAGCATTTATTGGGGAAACCCTCAGTCGCATCTACCAACCCTGTTATATGCAGGATGATCAGCTCTACGATGCGGTGAGCAACCGGGTTGTCGGGCATCGTTCAAAGCTGGAAAAACATTTGCATAAAACATGTTCCAGCAAGGTTTCTTGGGAGCCTCAGTTTATCACCACCATTTGTCCTAGGTGTGGCGGACTCCTTTCAGGGGAACGGGACAGCATGGTTTTGCAATGCAGGAATTGCGAATCGTTATGGCAGGAACACAAACAAAAATTCATTCCTGTTGACTGGAAGGTGGTTGCGTCCAATGATCGTGGTGCCCGTTATTTGCCGTTTTGGCGGATAACGTTTGATACTACAGGGTATGTCCTAAAGAGTTTTGGCGATTTTCTTAGATTTACCAACCAGCCTTTGGTTGCCATGCTGAAATACGATACCCAGGCCCTTGTTTTTTGGATTCCTGCCTTTAAAATAAATCCCAAAGCCTTTTTATAGATTGCCTCTCAGCTCACAGTATCTCAAGCGCGTATTCCTCAAGGGGAAAATAGGCGGGTGACAAATATATATCCGGTGACCCTGGATCGTGTAGAGGCACTGCAGGCCATTAAAAGTGTTCTTGCAAATTCTACTCTCAATAAAGAAAAAAGATTGTCGCTGTTGCCAAAGATTCGCCTGGGTGAGTTCCGCTGTATGCTAACGTATCTCCCGTTTGTTGCTCAAACCCATGACTTGGTACAGGAACATACCTTGACCGCCATCCAGGCTGCTGCAATCCGCTATGGAAGGGCGCTATAGCTCTTTATTTATTTTTCAATACTGGTAGCTGTGCATGTCTAAACACGAAAATTATATGGAAATTGCCTTGCAACAGGCGCGTAAAGCACTTTCCTTCGGAGATTTTCCGGTGGGGTGTGTCCTGGAGTACCAAGGGGAAATTGTTGCAACCGGCAGACGGTGTAACAGTTTTGGTAAAGTCAATGAGATGGATCATGCGGAAATGGTCGCACTGCGAACTTTGCTTGATAGTGATCGCCAAATAGATATCGGACAGGTAACCCTTTATTCGACCATGGAACCCTGTTTGATGTGTTTTTCCACTCTGCTAGTGAACGGGGTGCGGAAAATTGTTTATAGTTATGAAGATGCTATGGGGGGAGGTACGAATTTACCCCTTAAGGTATTGGCCCCCCTCTATTGCAATCTTGAGGTGCAAGTAACAAGGGGGGTCTTGAGGGAGAAGGGCCTTGGCCTATTCAAGGATTTTTTTTCCAATCCCGACAACGACTATCTTAAAAATAGTCTTTTAGCAATATATACAATCAACCAGTGAAGCTCCTCCCGCAGAGCGGGAGGCCTCAGAAAGCCCCCTTAAAGGGGGCGATTACATGAGTATAGCTTCGCTTGGGAGTTCATTTTCAATAGCTGGTGGTAATTTTCTGGATACCCGATAACTACATTCGGGCATGACGAAATCGGTCGCCCCTGCCGTCATTCCCGCATGCTTTTAGCGGGAATCCAGACTTCGATTCAGAAGATGTTGAAATAACTAGATTCCCGCCTTCGCGGGAATGACGGAAAATTGGCAAAATGTAGTTTTTACG
>WTAT01000206.1 GCA_013139415.1 Desulforhopalus sp. | reverse complement strand
GTGGTCGGTACCATCTGGCAGATCTTCGGCAGGGTGGATATTGGCTTGCTTGGCCATACCCTCGCATCCATGGGCATTGATTACAACTACACCCAGGATCCGATTGCTGCCTGGCTTACCATTATTGCCATGGACGTCTGGCACTGGACCAGCCTGGTTGTTTTACTCTCCTATGCGGGCCTGTGTTCCATCCCTGACGCCTACTATCAGGCTGCAAAGATTGATGGGGCCTCGCGTATTTCTGTGTTCAGATATATCCAGCTGCCTAAAATGCAGGGTGTCCTGCTGATTGCCGTGCTGCTCCGTTTTATGGATAGCTTTATGATCTACACCGAGCCTTTTGTAATCACAGGAGGTGGCCCAGGCAACTCAACCACCTTCATGTCAATTGATCTGGTAAAAATGGCTATTGGCCAGTTCGATCTCGGTCCTGCTGCCGCCATGTCCCTTATCTATTTTCTAATTATTCTCCTGCTCAGCTGGGTTTTCTATACAGTGATGAACAATGTAGGCGAAGAAAGCTCAAACGGAGGGGCCTGATATGCGTTGGAAATGGCTAATACCTGGTATCTATATCTTTTTTCTGCTGTTGCCGATCTACTGGCTGGTTAATATGAGCCTGAAGACAAACCAGGAAATTCTCTCTGTCTTCAGCCTCTGGCCCCAAGATCTGACCTTTGATAACTACATGGTCATCTTCACCGACGCCTCCTGGTATTCGGGCTATATTAATTCGATGATCTACGTATCTATTAACGTTGTTATCTCCGTCTGTTTCGCTTTGCCTGCGGCCTACGCCTTTTCACGTTATTCCTTTGTGGGTGACAAGCATTTGTTTTTCTGGCTCTTGACCAACCGTATGGCACCTCCGGCGGTCTTTGCTCTGCCGTTTTTTCAACTTTATTCGTCCATCGGTCTTTTTGATACCCATATCGCAGTGGCTTTGGCCCACTGTCTCTTTAACCTGCCGCTGGCCGTCTGGATCCTCGAGGGCTTTATGTCCGGCATCCCCAAAGAGATTGATGAAACCGCCTTTGTTGACGGCTATTCCTGGCCCCGGTTCTTTGTAAAAATCTTCATTCCCAACATTGCCTCGGGAATTGGCGTCACGGCCTTTTTCTGTTTCATGTTCTCCTGGGTGGAGCTGCTCCTGGCCAGAACTCTAACAGCGGTAAATGCCAAGCCGATTTCAGCCATCATGACCCGTACCGTCTCTGCCTCCGGGCTCGATTGGGGTGTACTTGCTGCTGCCGGTGTTCTGACTATTGTGCCTGGAGCACTGGTTATCTGGTTTGTCCGTAACCACATCGCCAAGGGCTTTGCCCTTGGGCGCGTATAGAGAGGAGATAAACTATGAATCTCAACTGGATGGCCTGGACCACACCAACCGCAACCTTCTTTATCATAATTTTCTGCCTGCTTGTCACCATGACCATATGGGAGATAAAAAGTCCCGGGGGTGCTCCGCGTTTGGGTATTCTTCGCTTTGAAACAACAAGGGGTGACCGACTCTTTGTCTCTCTTTTAGGATCGGCCTACATTCATATTATCTGGCTGGCTCTGTTTCCTGGCCTGGCACTGTGGTGGGCTTTAGCAATTGCTTTTGTATACGCGCTCTGCGTATTCAGGTGGGTTTAGTACCTTACAGGTTGTTTTCTTGTTTTTTTGCAGGAAAATAACTTGTTTCAAGGCACTTATACCCCTCGGGGGGGGCACTTAACTGAGCACCCCTCAGGTAAGCGATAGACTCCGAGGGGGTATTGAAAAGAATCCTGGATTATTTCCCGTTTAACGGGGGTAGTGAGTTGTTTTACCGTTGTTTCGTTCTGCCACTGATCCCGACAAAAGGGACTTTTGCTGTACCCCCTTGTGGGGTAGGTACCTTCATTAATTTTTTTTAAAGGTGCAAGCATCGGAGTGGCAGGAAAATCGCAAAACAATAGAGGAGAAAATCGATGATTAAAAAGCTCGTAACAGCAACAGCCCTAGCCGCCCTCTTGGCGGGAGCTGCCAGTGTACAGGCAGATGTGGATGCGGCAAAGAAGTGGGTAGATGGTGAATTTCAGCCTTCGACCCTTTCCAAGGCCGACCAGATGAAAGAGATGGAATGGTTCATTAAAGCAGCTGAGCCTTTTAAAGGAATGGACATCAAGGTGGTATCTGAAACAATTACCACCCACGAGTATGAATCCAAGACGCTTGCCAAAGCCTTTACGGAAATCACAGGTATCAAGGTCACCCATGACTTAATCGGTGAAGGGGATGTTATCGAAAAACTGCAAACCCAGATGCAGTCCAATAAAAATATCTACGACGCATACATTAATGATTCCGACTTGATCGGAACCCATTTTCGCTATCAGCAGGCTGTTCAACTGACTGACTGGATGAGTGGGGAAGGTAAAGCCGTGACCAATCCCGGCCTCGACCTTGAGGACTTCATCGGTATATCGTTTACTACCGGTCCAGACGGAAAACTCTACCAGATCCCCGACCAGCAGTTCGCAAACCTTTACTGGTTCCGCTATGACTGGTTCAAGCGTCCTGAGCTGAAGGCAAAATTCAAAGACATTTACGGTTATGAACTTGGTGTACCTGTCAACTGGTCCGCCTACGAAGATATAGCTGAATTTTTCTCTGAAAAAGTCAAAGAAATCGATGGCAAAAAAGTTTACGGCCATATGGATTACGGCAAAAAAGATCCTTCACTCGGCTGGCGTTTCACCGATGCATGGTTCTCTATGGCCGGTGGCGGTGATAAAGGTATACCAAACGGCCTCCCGGTTGACGAATGGGGAATCAGGGTAGAAGGTTGTCGCCCAGTCGGTTCTTCAGTCTCTCGTGGTGGAGCAACTAACGCTCCTGCCGCAGTTTACGCTCTCACCAAGTATATTGACTGGCTGAAAAAATATGCCCCACCTGAAGCGGCTGGTATGACTTTTTCCGAGGCTGGACCCGTTCCTGCCCAGGGTGCCATTGCCCAGCAAATTTTCTGGTACACTGCTTTTACCGCTGATATGGCAAAGCCGGGAACCCCCGTTGTTGATGAAAACAACAACCCTAAATGGCGTATGGCTCCATCTCCTCACGGCCCTTACTGGTCTGAAGGCATGAAGCTGGGCTATCAGGATGCCGGCTCCTGGACCCTGATGAAATCCACCCCACCAGAACGTCGCAAGGCAGCCTGGTTGTATGCCCAATTCGTCATTTCTAAAACCGTCAGCCTGAAGAAGACCCATGTTGGTCTCACCCCGATCCGTGAAAGCGATATCTGGGATGCCTCCTTCACAGAGCGTGCTCCAAAACTTGGTGGTCTCGTGGAATTCTACCGCAGCCCTGCAAGGGTTCAGTGGACCCCCACCGGTACCAACGTACCTGATTACCCAAAACTGGCACAACTCTGGTGGCAGAACGTAGCCGATGCGGTAACCGGCGACAAGACTCCCCAGGAAGCATTAGATTCATTGGCCACGCAACAGGACAAGATTCTCCAGCGTCTTGAACGTGCCGGTGTCCAGGGTGAATGTGGTCCTAAACTCAATAAAGAGCAGGATCCTTCCTACTGGTTGAATCTGCCAGGATCGCCCAAGCCAAAAGTTGCCAACGAGAAGCCTAAAGGCATGACCGTTGACTACGATGAGCTCGTTAAGAGCTGGGCTGCAGCTGCAAAGAAATAATCTGTTCATAAAACTCCTTCTGGAGAACACCCGACAGAAGGAGAATTTGTTCAGCGCTCCCTTGAGGAGGGTAAGTTCTTCATGAAATGGTTTTCTTGAAAATAACCGAGAAAACCATTTCGAAGTCACTAACCCCGGTAAACGGGAAAATAAGCCAGGACTCTTTTTAGTACCCCCTTGAGGGGTATAAGTGCCTTGGTGGTATCTTTAAGTTTCTAATTTTAATACACTCTCCAGATTTCTTGTTTTTTATACCCCTCAAGGGGGTACTAAAAAGAGTGACAGGCTTTCAGGAGTAAGACACTAAACAGGTTGCCGGCTCAGGTCGCAACCTGTTTTTATTTTGATAATACTTCGATGCCCCCGATGGGGATAGCTGCCCCGAAAATTGCGGGATCCGTCAGACCGAAATCGGCTGAGCAGTCTTTCACCCTGGGCAAGAGAGATGCAGGAATATCAAGGAGCTCCAGTATTTCCTTATCCCCAGCAGTTCTCATGAATATTGTACAGCATAGTGGGCGACGCGTTGGTGGCATCGAAGTATTATCAAAACAGGTTTACAACATCTGAATGATTATTCCGGTTACAGATACCAGATATCTCCAGGGAAGGTTTCTAACACCCCACAAGGGGGTATAAGTGCCTTGGTGGAAATACTAAGTTCCTAATATCAAAACACTCTCATGATTTCTTGTTTTTTTCCGACAGGCTTTCAGGAGTAAGGCACTAAAAAACCGACAAAACAACTCACAAAACTACTCTATGGCAAGGAACCAGCATCATGACTTCAACCATCATCGATCAGGCTTCAGAAGCAGGTGAACTAACCATTGAAACCGATGTTCTTATCATCGGCGGTGGTGTCACAGGCGCTGGAATCATGCGTGATCTCGCTCTACGTGGTCTACATACCCTCCTTATTGACAAACGCGATCTCTGCGCCGGGGCCTCAGGTGGGAACCATGGTCTGCTGCACTCCGGCGGCCGCTATGTCTCCAACGATCTTCATTCGGCTATTGAATGCAGGGTAGAAAACGAACTCCTCAAACGGTTGGCCCCTCAATGTGTCGAGGAAACCGGCGGACTTTTTGTGGCTGTTGAAGGTGACGACCCCGAATTTGCCGCTAAATTTCCGGGTTGCTGTACAGCAGCAGGTATCAATTGCGAGGAAATTCCTCCCGACGAAGCACGCAGGATGGAACCACTGCTTTCAGAGAAGCTGTTCAAGGCGTATGTAGTGCCCGACGCAACTATTGATCCCTTCCGACTGGCCCTTGAAAACGTGGCCCATGCCCGGATGTTAAATGACAGCATCTATAGACCACATACAGAAATCATCGATTTCGAAATTGCAGGTGGCCAAATCCGTGCAGCAGTCTGCCGGGATAACAGAACACAGGCCACTGTGCGCATCCAGGCGAAACAGTATGTTAACGCCGGGGGAGCCTGGGCCATGGACATCGCTCGAAAGGCTGGCTGCACCGACGTCAACCTACTCTACTCCAAAGGCACGCTCCTGGTCAGCCACGACCGGATGACCGGGCATGTCATCAATCGACTGCGACCACCAGCTGACGGTGACATTCTTGTTCCCGGCGGGACGGTTTCCGTACTGGGCACTACCTCCGTCCACACCGACAACCTGGAGACCGTCCGTCCGACAGTGGAAGAGATTGATCGTAATGTTATTGAAGGTACAGCAATGGTCCCGACTCTGGCCACAGCCCGTTATATCAGAGCATTTTCCAGGGTGCGCCCACTCCTTCAATCCTCAGACAGCGAGGATGCCCGGGATGCAACCCGTGGTTTTGCCCTTCTTGACCACAGCTCTCAGGAACTCACAAATTTCTGCACCATCACCGGTGGGAAACTGACCACCTTTCGCCTGATGGCAGAGAAAACCTCCGATCTTGTCGCCCAGCGACTTGGCAATACCGAGGGATGTAAAACCAACACCATCCCCCTGCCGGATGGAGATGCATGTCGTTGGACCGAACCGGGAGCCGCTCCACGCTATTGGTATAAGGCCAATAACCCTGATGATATGATTCTTTGTGAATGTGAAATGGTTCCTCAATCGGCAATCGATGAAATCGTCAAATGCGCTCCGGGAGCTGAAGAGGATATGACCCTTGAAGCCATTGCCCTCAGGTCCCGTGCCGGTAAGGGTCCGTGCCAGGGATCATTTTGTGGCATCCGCATCGCCTCTTATCTCTACGACCGGGGCTACTACCGCGATAAAACAGGCCTCGTTCATATGCGTGATTTTTTTAACGAAAGGTTCAAGGGTATGCGCACAGTCATCTGGGGCCAGCAGGCAGCGCAAATGGAACTGGCAGAAGCACTCCATTGCGGGCTGCTTGGCCTGGATAACCTGGATAACCTGGATAACGACCAAGAACATAGTAAATAGTGCCCGACCGAAAACCACCAATTTTTCCAATTTCTTCGTTGCGCGATAATTTTAATCATCAAAATACTTAATGTATTCCTCCGGTTAAAATTATCGCCCGCCCCGAACTTGAAAAAATTTGCCGGTTTTCGTTCAGACACTAAATAAGACACAGTCTGTGGAGAAGTTCATGAGAGAAGAAGCCCGTCATTTCGAGACCGAACTGGCAGTTATCGGCTCAGGCATCGCCGGATTTGCTGCATCCATTTTTGCCCTGAATCGAAAGATTGATACCGCCCAGGTTGGCAATACGGGGGCGGTGGCCTATACCACCGGCTACCTCGATTTACTCGGATCAATAGAAGGATCAGGAGTAGCCGTCGACAACCCCTGGGATGGTATTGAGCAATTGAAAAAAACTCATCCTGATCACCCGCTCTGCCAGGTTCCCGCAGGAGATATCAGAAAAGGTTTCGAGCAGTTTACCGCATTTCTTGGAGAGTGTGGTATTGCTTACAGCGCACCTCATGACTCCAATCTTACCGCGCTTACTCCTGCCGGCACCCTAAAGAAAACCCTCTGCGTCCCGGCAACCATGGCAGCGGGGCCCAAGGCCTTTGCTGCCAAAACTCCTTGCGTAATTATCGATTTCAAGGGCTTGAAGGGATTCAGCGCGCGCCAGGTAGTGGCAAATCTTCAGGATAAATGGCCAAGCCTTTCCGCCGAACGAATCACCTTTCCAGCGATGGATAAAGGGGAGATTTATCCGGAAGTTATGGCCCGTGCCCTTGAAGTACCAGCGACCAGACAGGAACTTGCCGTCTTGCTGAAACAAGCTGCAGGTGATGCAAAAGTTATCGGCCTGCCTGCTCTGCTTGGTATGCACGAACCGGATAAGGTCAGGACCGAACTAGAACAACTCACCGGCCTGCAGATCTTTGAGATTCCAACCATGCCGCCGTCGGTTCCCGGAATTCGGTTGAGGGAAATGTTTGAACAGGTATTCCCGCAAAAGGGCATAACCCTTATCCCCCAACAGAAAGTCGTTTCCCTCGACTTTGATGCAGGCGGTGCACTTTTGACCCTCAGCGATAATTATGGTCCCATCACCATCCGTTGCAAGGCGGTAATTCTCGCCACGGGACGATTCTTAAGCGGTGGCCTGGAAGCACATATAACCGGTATAACCGAGTCTCTCCTTGATCTACCGGTGACCCAGCCAGAAAATCGAACAGACTGGTATCTCGACAGCTATACAGACCGCAGAGGTCATGCGATTCATAAAGCCGGAATTGAGGTCGATGTATCATACAGGCCGCTCGATAAAAACGGCACCCCCTACAATGAATGCCTCTTTGCCGCAGGAATCATCCTTGCCCATCAGGATTGGATTCGTGGCCGTAGCGGTGCCGGTATAGCTATCGCCACTGCCTATAAAGCGGTGGAAGCCGCTGAAAAATTTTTACACGCTGCACACGCTTTACATAAATAAGCGGTAACTATTCAGCAATACAACCGGGGCCCCGGCCTCTATTTGAAAGGTAACATGGATCCCCGATAAATACACTCGGGGATGACGGTTCTTTCACACTTACAGGTATCGTCATTCCCGCATGCTTTTAGCGGGAATCCAGAAAGTTTGTTACTTAGAAGCTAAGTGCAAGAAAGAAGGATCAGTCATGTCGGATAAAAAAATACCCACTATAATACCCACAATAAATTTTAAAGAAAAGGCCATCGAGCTCCTGCCGGAAGGCGCAAGCTTTGAAGCCTGTTTAACCTGCGGCCTCTGTTCCTCCGGCTGTCCCGCCTCGGGAATCGAGAATATGGACCCGAGAAAATTCATCCGCATGGCCATGCTCGGTATGGATGAGGAATTGTCCACCACCCCATGGGTCTGGTGCTGCACCCAATGCAAACGGTGCCAGCATGTCTGCCCGATGAGTATCGATATTTCCCAACTGGTGTTTCTTGCCCGGGGCAACTGGCCCCAGGAGGAAAAACCATCCGGAATCGTCCGTTCCTGCCAGCTCATTCGCTCAACAGATTCGACCAGTGCCATGGGACTGCCCCCAGAAGACTTTGTCTTCGTGGTCGAGGACGTGCTTGAAGAGGTTCGGGAGACCCAGCCTGCCTTTAAAAACCTGCAGGCCCCGATGGATAAAAAAGGCGCGCATTTCTTTGTTAACCAGAATTCCCGCGAACCCATGAGTGAGCCGGACGAGATGGTTCCGCTCTGGAAGATATTTGACCTTGTCGGTGCCGACTGGACCTACTCTTCCAAGGGCTGGGCTGCGGAAAACTTCTGCATGTTTTCTGGTGATGAAGAAGCCTGGTACGAAGTCATAAAAAAACGGGTCGAGGCAGTAAATGAGTTGGGCTGTAAAGTGTGGCTGAACACCGAGTGTGGCCACAGTTACTATACCATGTGGAACGCCTTGAACCGATTCGGCATGGAAGCCGACTTCAAGCTTGAAAGTCTGATTACCTATTACGCAGAGTGGATTCGGGAAGGAAAACTCCCGGTGAATTCAAAGTGGAATACTAAAAACATTAAATTTACCGTCCAGGATCCCTGTATGATTGTCAGAAAAGCCTATGGGGAATCTATCGCAGATGATATGCGTTTTGTGGTGAAGACTTTAATAGGAGAAGAGAATTTCATCGATATGCAGCCCAACCGCAGCGCCAACTACTGCTGCGGTGGTGGCGGCGGCTTCCTGCAGGCGGGCATGACCGATCATCGACGAACCTATGGCAAACGAAAATTCGACCAAATTGCTGCAACGGGTGCCGCTTACGTGCTCACCCCCTGCCATAACTGCCACTCCCAGATGGAAGATATCGGCCATCATTACGGCGGCAACTACGGCGTCGTGCATTTCTGGACCCTGATCTGCCTCTCACTGGGGATTCTTGGCGAGAATGAACGAACGTATCTTGGCCCGGATCTTTTGGCGCTTATCGACTGATTGGCACCAATTTGGTGATGACCTCGGTAAATGGGAAATAAGTCAGGGTTCAGTCCAATCCCCCCTTGAGGGGGGATAAGTGCCTTGGTGGTATATTGAAGTTGTTAATGTTAAAAGTACTTTATGTCTTATTGTTTTTTAGCAGTCTTTCTGGAGTAAGGCACTAAATAATACTTGACCGTCAACCGGCTGTTTTGTAATCATATCGTCTGGATGGAATTCATGAGCCGTATCTGGTAACGGAATAATTACTGACACCGCACCTCCTATCTGTAATTCCGATTACCCATACTTTCACCTCGGAAGGACAGAATGATCATTGGACTAGATGTAGGCGGAACCCATACTGACGTCATTCTTCTGGACGGCAGGAAACTTATTCGTGAGGTCAAGATTGCCACCGACCCGGACAATCTTTTTCAGACCCTGCAGACCGGTCTCGATGCCATAATCGAAGGCATTGACCCCAAATCCATTCGACGGGCAGTTCTTAGTACCACCCTGGCCACCAACCTTGTTGCCCAGCAAAAGCTACCCGATGTTGGCATGGTGGTGGCCGGCGGCCCTGGTATCGACCCCCGGTACTTTCGCACCAACGACTTCTATTATACGGTGGACGGGGCCCAGGATCATCGCGGTCGTGAAATACAAGCCCTTGATGACAAACAAGTTCAGTCCATCGGCGAGGAACTCAAACACCAGGGGATTCGCTATGCTGGTGTGGTATCAAAATTTTCGGTGCGCAATCCGGAGCAGGAGAAAAAGATGGCTGCACTGCTGCAGCCTTACGTGAAGCGGGTCTTCATGGGGCACCAGTTCTCCGGCAACCTTAATTTTCCCCGCCGAATCGCCACTACCTATCTAAACTGCGCCGTCTATCCTGTACACAAGAAATTTTTCAGGGCAGTTGAAGAGTCGCTGACTGAAAAAGGGCTGACCATGCCCATCCGTATCCTCAGGCCCGACGGCGGCAACATGAATATCGAATCGTCAGTCGACCACCCGGCCCAGACCATTCTGTCGGGACCGTCAGCCAGCGTCATGGGCGCCATCTCCTCTGCCCCTTCCCAGGGTGCCTGCCTGGTTCTGGATATCGGTGGCACGACCACTGACATGGCGGTATTGATTGACAAAGCTCCCCTACTCGCTCCTCTGGGCATCGAGGTCTCCCGGTATAAGACCCTGATTCGCGCCCTGCAGACGGAGTCCATCAGCATCGGCGGAGACAGCACAGTCCGAATCAAGGATGGTGAACTGACCATAGGACCTGACCGCACCGGCACGGCCATGGCCTACGGCGGCCCGGAACCGACCCCAACAGACGCCTTTTATGTGCTGGGCAACGGTGGCAGCGGCGATGCTGCCCGTTCCAGAGTCGGCCTTGAACCTGTGGCCAAATCCCTGGGGCTAACCGTTGACCGGACGGCGCAATTAATATTTGAAACCACCTGCCGTACCATTCTCGAAGGCGCCGCAAAGATGGTCAACACTATCAACAGCAAACCGGTTTACACCGTGCACGAACTATGGGAGGGCCACCAGGTACAACCCAAACATCTGTTAATCCTTGGCGGCCCCGCCCCGCAGTTTGCAAATCAGCTCCAGACCATGTTCGAAGGCAAGGTAGAAGCCGTCCCCAACTACCAGGTCGCCAATGCCATTGGCTGCGCCCTGGCCCGCACGACAAGCGCAGTGACCCTGTTTGTCGATACTGCCCAGGGTATAGCCACTGCTCCCAGCGAGGATTTCAGCAAAGAAATTACCTCCAGCTTCAACATGGACAATGCCCGCGATCTGACCGACCAGCTGTTGCGTAAAAAAGCCATTCTGCGAGGGGCCAAACTTGAGGATCTGGAAACCGAGATTCTTGAGGAAAGTCAGTTCAACATGATCCGCGGCTTTCAAACCATTGGTAAGAACATCCGGGTCCGAATGCAGCTCAAACCCGGGCTCATCCGTGAAGAATGATTGATTACTTCGAGCTACTGCATGAGGGTTGGTCCCCTTAACCAGGGAACCAAACAATATAAATTCAGCCTTCAGGAACCAGCTTTATGTTACACGCTAAGAAAAAAACAGGTCTGGTCTTTTTCCCGGCCTTTGACTGGGCCATCTCCCCCTCCCATCCGGAAAGAGAAGAACGTTTGCTCTATACCCAGGACCAGGTGTTTGAAGAGGGGTTGCTGGATATCGAAGGTATTTTCGAGTTCAAGCCGGACCTGGTAACCATAGATGATGTGCAACGGGTGCACTTCTGTGTCCCGGATCCCTGGGCTGTGATGACCGAGTCCCATTTTATCAGCGCAGGCGGTGCCAAGACCATCGGCATGGCTGTTATGGACGGCACAGTTGAACGTGGTTTTGCCCTGGTACGCCCTCCCGGGCACCATGCCTGCCGCGTCGTCCATGGCGCCCGCGGTTTCTGCAACGTCAATATCGAAGCCATCATGATCGAGTATCTGCGCAGGGCCTACGGCGTGGAGCGAATCGCCATTGTCGACACAGACTGTCACCACGGTGACGGCACCCAGGATATCTACTGGCATGATCCCGATACCCTGTTTATTTCCATCCATCAAGATGGCCGCACTCTCTATCCCGGTTCAGGTTTCCTCGACGAGATGGGTGGCCCCAATGCCGTGGGTACCACCATCAACATCCCCCTGCCGCCCAACACCTCGGATGAAGGCTTTCTCTATACTATCAAAGAGGTGGTCCTACCGATCCTCGACGATTTCAAACCCCAGCTGATCATCAACTCGGCCGGCCAGGACAATCATTACTCCGACCCGATCACCAATATGAACTTTTCCGCCCAGGGATATGCGAAGCTGACCTCTCTACTGAAAGCTGATATCGCCGTGCTCGAAGGCGGTTACTCCATCGAGGGTGCGTTGCCCTACATCAACACCGGCATCATCCTGGCCATGGCTGGCTTAGACTACGACCAGCTCAGAGAACCGGACTATGATTTTGACACCTACAGGCAGAGTACAAACACCACCGAATCGATCTACCAGATAGGCGAAAAGGTTCGGAATCTCTGGGACAAACGTGATTCACTGAGAGAAGTAGCACGTGCCAAAGCACATTCAAGTCAGCGTAGCCGCAGCATCTACTATGACACCGATAGTATCCAGGAAAACCAGAACGAGACTATCCGCATCTGCGACGACTGTGGAGGCGCCCTGAGGATTGAATCGGCAGCCAACCGGCAGAAGCCTATCCTGGCAGTCCATATCCCAATCAAAGCCTGTCCAGCCTGCCAGGACCAGGGCCACCAGTGGTTTGAAACGGCCAGTCGTGACGAGTTTTCTGATATTTTTCTGCAGGACCGTACTACTGACCGTTATCTCTCTGCTAATAAAAAATGATGGTGTCGTAAAAACTCTTCATCCGAAGTCTACGCTTATCTGCTTCGTTGTGCGCCCGCAGGAGACGAGTACAGACTTCGAGTGCCCTTGGGGGACAAATTTCACTATTATTTCGGAGTACTAGGAGCTTGTCCGAGAATAGGCATTTTGTTCAAAATCGAGAAATTTTAAAAAAATAAGCACAGCCATATGTATGATATTGCGAGCATTATTTTTTGGGAATTCCGAAGAGTTTGGGCAGGTAAGCGTAGACTCCGAAAGGGCATTCTCGGACAGCCTCCTTATAGGGTACGTCGTAATGATAGTGAATAACCTGTTTTTCTTGAAGAACAAGAGGAGATAAAGAAGGTTTTTAATCTGATCACCTTGCAGCTCGGCAATGATGTTATGGTGGCCATTAAAGCTGAAATGCAGGATTATCAAAACCCAAGAGAGATGATCGAAGCTATTAACCGTTGCGAACAATGGTTAAAGGAGTCATTTCCACAAGTAATCTGGTCATTCTTCGAACCTGACCTGTGCGATTAGAGCCTGGAAATTTCTAGTCTTGCTTTTCACCCTTTAAGAGGGTACTGAAAAGAGTCCCGATTAGCTGGGCGAGTTATTTTGTTGTGTTCAATTTGCCCCTGAATTTTTTTTAGCGACCTCCTTTTGATTAATATACTTCTTGCGATATACAGTCTGGCCTGGCGCGTGGCTCTTCCCGTCCTGAAACATTCACCAAGGGTGAAACTGGGCTGGCAACAACGAACCATGAAAGAAGTTGCAGAAGGCCCCTTTGATCTCTGGATCCAGGCAGCATCCGGCGGCGAGTCCATGTTGACCAACATGGTCCTGGAAGGTCTGGTCACTTTTCTGGCGGATAAGAAAAAACTACAGATACTCGTTACCTCAGGCACCAAACAAGGGATAGACAGCCTTATCAAAGGGTGCAAAAGTCACCCATCCAAAAGCACCTTCGACATCACTGTTGCCTACTTTCCTTTTGACGCACCCGGCCTCATGGAAAAAGCCTTTAACCAGTTTGCCCCAAAACTTGCGGTTATCGTAGAAACTGAACTATGGCCCGGATTTTTGATCACCGCTAAAAGGAAAAATGTCCCGGTCCTGTTAATTAACGGCAGGATGTCGGAGAAAAGTTTCGGATCTTATAAATATTTCACGAAATTTTTCGGGGAATACGGTCCGGAAAAGGTCCTGGCCATTTCCCCGACAGATGGAGAACGGTTTGCAGAAATAGTCGGCCCGGACAAAGTCAGCCTGATAAACAACATCAAGTTTGATCGGATAGAGCCTCAGGTAAACTTATCGGGGCACAATCCAATCGCCGATCTTTTGCCTGCAGACAGTCCATTTTTACTACTTGGCTCCATTCGCAGGGAAGAAGAGGCAAAGATCCTCAAAGCAGTAGCAAAGATTCTCGCTGCGCAACCCGATATCACCATCGGCCTCTTCCCCAAGCATATCGAACGGGCAGATCATTGGATCGAACTCCTGACCAAAGAAAAAATTACCGCGATCAAACGTTCGACAACCCTCGCTCGCCAATCTCCAGGATCTGTTATTGTCTGGGATGTCTTCGGCGAACTTGCAGGAGCGTATGCACTTGCCAGAGCAGCTTTTGTCGGAGGTTCCCTGGAAGAATTGGGTGGCCAGAATTTTCTTGAACCGTTAGTATTCGGACTCAAACCCATCATCGGCCCCTATTGGAAAAATTTTGCCTGGGTTGGTCGGGAAATAGTAACATCCGGACTGGTAAAAGAGGTCGCCGATGAAAACGAATTGATTACCGGGTTACTCACGGCAATCGATGTTGATGTTTCAAGAGATCAGGTGATCCAGCAGGTTCAGGCTTTCTTTGAGCCACGTAAAGGAGGCACACACCAGGTGTGTCAGCAGATTATCGATAAATTGGATGTTCTGGGGAAAAGATAGTATGAGCACATTACCACCTTGTTACGCCATTATTCCGGCCAGATATCAGTCCCACCGATTCCCCGGAAAGCCCTTGGCTGATATCCTCGGCAAACCTATGTTCTATTGGGTTTATGAACGTGCGGCTAGTTGCCCGTTGCTGAAAAAAGTTTGCCTTGCCACAGACGACCAGCGTATTTTTGATGCGGCAGAAAATCTTGATGTACCTGTGGTAATGACCGATCCTGACCATCCAAGTGGCTCGGACAGGATCATGGAAGCAGCCGAGATACTCGGGTTAGAAGATGAGGCGGTGGTGGTCAATATCCAGGGAGATGAACCGGCTCTTGATCCGGAAATGCTTCGAAAACTTGTCGAGCCCTTTGCAAATCCAGACATCCAGGTTACCACCCTGGCTCGGCTGATTGATGCTAAACAGGCAGAGAATACTGATCGCGTAAAAGTCGTTCGTTCGGAAAGAGGGTTTGCTCTCTATTTCTCCAGAGCCAAAATCCCCCACATCCGAGACATCGATCAGACCGATACTGACTATCTGCTGCATATTGGATTATACGCCTACCGACTTTCCGCACTCAAATCCTTCACCTCTCTTCCCCCCAGTCCTCTTGAAGAAATAGAAAAACTCGAACAGCTACGCCTTCTTGAAGCAGGTATCAGTATCTACGTTGTCATGACCGAATACCAAGGATTCGGTGTCGATCGGCCAGAAGATCTGGAATTAATCATTCGGCAGCTTCAAGACAAGTAAAGAAGAATTTCTCTAACGTTTGTCCCTTATCACCTTTCTTTTTTCCCGCACTCCTGTCAATTAACATTCTCAATGTGTCTTCAGTTTCCATCCTTTTAGGGCCTGCGCCTTGAAATAAAGATTGTTTTATGATGAGGTTAAATATAATTGATCCAGATCCTGCCATTTGGAATGACGATCTTTCAAACCCCGGTAAACGGGAAGATAAGCCGGCATAAGTGCCTTGGCGGTTACTTTAAGGTTTTAGTTTCAATGCATTCTCCAAATTTCTTGTTTTTTATTACAGGATTTCAGGAGTAAGGCACTAATATCTGGATATCGTTAGCAAGCATATCATAAATGCTACAATTTCAGACAAGGGATAATGTATGACCATTACGAAGAAAATTCTTTTAGTTACTTTGCCATTTTTCCTCGTCTTCGGACTAGTTCTTCTCTTTCTGAGCATTAGCAGCATTGAAAAACAGGGCGAACAGAGCCTGGAAATTATTCATTCAACAATGCTGGGTGACAAGAAAGAAAAGCTGACGGATCTGGTTCGCAACACCTTCGAAATTCTCGCCTCCCAGTACGAGACCGCCCATGATACCAAAAAGATAGCCAAGGCCTATGAAAATGAACTGCAATCGGTGGTCAACCTGGCCTTTTCATCAATTCAGGCCATCTACGATGAAGAAGGACCTTCCGTCGAAGATAAAAAAGGGCAGGCACTGAAGATGATCAAAAGTATGCGTTACGCCGGGAATAATTACCTCTGGATTAACGACATGCAACCGACAATGGTTACGCATCCGATTAAACCCGCTCTGGATGAAAAAAAACTCGCCGATTTCAAAGACCCTAACGGCAAACGTCTTTTTAATGAAATGGTTGAGGTTTGTCAGCGCGAAGGCCAGGGATTTGTCGATTACATGTGGCCTAAACCCGGTGAAAAAGATCCCGTTGCCAAACTTTCATTTGTGCGGCTGTTCAAACCCTGGAACT
>WTAT01000284.1 GCA_013139415.1 Desulforhopalus sp. | reverse complement strand
GAGTGTATAACACCAGTATGATTTTGATGAAAGGTTTTTTACAAATTTCCTTAAATCATGTCCTCCGTGAAAAAATTGTGAGCAGCTCAAAGGGGGAAACCTCATATGAGAACAGTGCCATTATCCCCGTTTTTCCCATTTGTCGGGGTTAATTCCCTTTGTGATCAAGATAATCCCATGCCAGGTGTAAGACTGCCGTATAATGCACCTGAATACCGTCCATACCCAGTAAATCATGGTACCTCAACCAATTGGCAATTGTTCCAGACTTGAACTTACTGCTGTTGTTCTCAAGTGTTGCTTTATGAGATAGTTAAACTTTAATCTTTTGATTGGAACTTAAGAGCATCAGGAAAAGGCTCAATTTACTATTGGTCTTAAATTGTTAAGATTGCCAAGAGACATATCTTTGGCGGGGATAGTAGATATCTATCGAGGAAGTACAAGAATCCTCTGCTCAAGTCTGACGACCGACCCCTTTTTACCATTCTCTGCTCCATCTTACGCTTGTTCAATTTTCCGGGGCCACCTCAATCTGTAGATAGTTGAAAAAAAATTAATATTCAGAACACATAAAATCATACAAGACAATCGCATAGAGGAGAACCTTCGCTGACAAGCATACATTGCGGGGTAAATCAGAAGACTCTAAATTTCCAGAATTCTACTTTTGTACTGAAGTTGCAGTCTTCATTTAATATTGGTACCTCCTTCGATGCCCTGACTGATGGCTTCAAAAGGTATTAAGTAAGGAGTTTGCCGAAACTAGCTAGAAACGTCTGATCAGGTTGACATTGAAAAAATGGATATAATTCGAAGAATAATCACCGACGAGTTCCCCAGCGAGTGCACCACGGTTTTGATCGATAGCGGCATCACCGGCATCAAGCAACTCGTAAGCACATCCGACGGTAATATCATCACTGATATCGTACTGAAGACCTGCAGCATAGCGCCACTGCCTGTCCAGCGGCATATCGGGCGTCCGGTCTCCATCACTAACTGGTGACTCGTCATAAGCAATACCCATAGATAGCAATAAAGGCAGCTCAAGCTCATATTGAAAACCGAGGGCGAAATGCCAGGTGTCATTAAAATTCCGGTCCACAGTCAGATCAGTTGTCGTTTCAGACGCCAACGAGATCGATGACTCACCGAAGGAACTCCACTCCTGCCAGCCGATGTTTCCCAGTACTGCCAACTGGTCAGTCACTTTATGGTAAGCACTGAACATGACCGCCTGCGGCAGCTTCATCTCCATATCCACCTTGCTGCCGGCTAAGCCAACGATTTCCGCGATACCATTCAAAGGTGGCTCCAACCCACTCAACGTCGCGGTATCCTTGTACTCGAAGTCGATCTCTGAGCGATAGGTGAGTCCGAAGCGTGTCTTATCACTCAATTCGTAGAGAACTCCCAGGTTATAACCAACCCCCCAATCGTCATCCTCAAGCCTCAATCGACCGTCAGGCTGGTTCGGTCCCAGGTTGCGTATCGCTGTCTTTTGCTCAAGGTTTGAATTGACAACACTGATTCCTGCCCCAACCGACCATTGTTCATTGACCCTGTAACCAAAACCTGGGTTGATACCGACAGTCAAGAACTCTGCTTTCTCAACATAATAACGGCCAGCCCAGCTCTTCCCGTAATCAAGCCCTAGCCCGAAAAAAGATGCGACACTGACTCCGAGACGAAAATCTGGTGAGACATTATGTACATACGAAAAAGATCCTGCCGGCACCCAACCGCCGGCATTGCCACCATCACCACCGCCAAACTCTGCAAAGTCAGTATCGAATCTGGTGTCCACGTAGAGTGCCTGAAATCCTGCCAACATCTGAGATCGATCTAGGCGGGTCATCCCCGCCGGGTTAACAGATGCAGTTGATGCATCCATAGCCAAGGCAGCTCTTCCTGCGGACGCGGACCCCATATCCGGGGTCGCCTGCTCGTAAAGCCAGAGACCAGCAGCTCTGCCAGAGAGTGGTACAATGCAGACAATCAGCGCTGACATAACAGTAAGACGTAAAAACTTCATTGTGTGATGGCCTCCCAAAGCCCCAAGCTCAATACAACATGGCGGGCAAGAGTCCGCTGCCCGCCATCTGAAAAAAATATTTTAATTAGTGCCTTACTCCTGAAAACCTGTCACTCTTTTCAGCACCCCCTTGAGGGGTGTAAAAAACAAGAAATCTGCAGAGTGAACTGAAATTAGAAACTTAGAACGATCACCAAGGCACTTATCCTGGCTTATTTTCCCGTTTACCGGGGTTAGTCAGTTATCGCATCAATCGAAGGCGGTTGATGAGCAAAAGGCGGTTTTTGCTCTGTCAAATCCTTTGCTCCGGTCCCGGGTAAGATTTCGAAACCGAGATCGAACTGCACCAGCATACCCTTTAGTTGCTCGTAGGGTTTGGTGTCGCCGACCAGTTTGGCCTTGCCGGCCTTAATCTGGTCATCGAAACTGACCACACCCATCATGGTCTCTTCAAGATCAGCACGGTCTATGGTGATCGTCAGATCAGCATCTTTAACCTGAACACCCTCAATGTTAGTAAGGGTGGCGTTACTTAGTTCGACGACATACTTCTCGCCATTGTCCGGCGTTATCAGGTTGATGGTAAAATTGATCCCTTCGGCTTTTTTGCTGTCAAGGCGGATGGCCAGAAAATCAAGCCACAATTCCGTTGTCATTGCGCGAATCATATCAGGACCGGCTGTTTTCGGAGAAGCACCGGTGGGGATGCCGTTGCGCAATTCAAAGGCGCCAGCCAGAAAGCTGTTTCGGACGCTCGGACTCTCTTTCTGATAACCGATCTGCTCATAGACATCGGCCAACAGGTCTTTAGCAACCTGATTGTCCGGTTCGGCAAATACCAGCTTATTAAGAATTTCCATAGCATGGCGGTATTTTCCTTCCCCGTAAAGCTCTTTGCCTTTGGCGATAATCTTGGCCGCCCCCCCCATCATCTCTACGTAGAGTGGCGCAGAATCACGGGGAGAAAGCGGCATCAGAGTCGCTGGGTTGGCGTCCCAGTAGCCGAGGTAGCGATTAACCACCGCACGGCTGTTGTGCTCTTCAGAGCCATGATAGCTGTGAGCCGCCCACTGGTTCTGCAGACTCTTTGGTGGATGGTAGACGTTGTGGATCTCGTTGACGGTGACGCCCTGGTTGGCCAGATGCAGAACCTCATTGTTGAGGTTGGCGTAGATATCCCGCTGGGCACGCATGACCTCCTGAATCCGGTCATTACCCCAGCGTGGCCAGCTGTGTGAGGCAAACATGACTTGTGCATCCTGGCCGAATTTGTAGAGTGCTGCGTTGATCTGTTTCGACCACTCCAGAGCATCGCGGACCAAAGCACCACGTAAGGTGTAGATGTTGTGTACGGTACCGGTGATGTTCTCGGCTGCCCAGAAAGCTTTCATCTCTGGAAAATAGGTATTCATCTCTGCTGGAGCCTCGGTGCCCGGCGTGTTCTGGAAAATCATTTTGACGCCATCGACGGTCATCTCCTCAAAGTCCTTCTCGACAATCGTATTCGGCGGGATCAATCCAAGATTACCCGCTGCGGTATTCTTGCCGATCGATTGATCAACATGGCCAAAGGGGCTCCGTGGCAGGAGTACGCCGTACTGGTAGAACATACGACGCGACATGGCGTTGCCGGCATATACATTTTCAGATACAGCATGATCCATAAAGCCAACCGGCGCGATCAACGGAACCTCGCCACTACGAACATCTGCCTCGTCAACAACACCACGCACTCCGCCAAAGTGATCGGCATGTGAGTGTGAAAAAACGACGCCCGTGACGGGACGCTCTCCAAGTTGTTCGTTGATGAATTTTAATGCAGCGGCGGCCGTTTCCTTGGCGGTCAGCGGATCAAAGATGATCCAACCGGTCTCCCCTTTAATGAAGGTGATGTTAGCGAGGTCGTAACCACGTATTTGGTAGATCTTGCCAGGAATGACTTCATACAGACCATAGGCCATGTTTAATACAGCTTGACGTTGTAGTGAGGGGTGGATAGTGTCGTATTCCTTGTCCTTTAGCAGGAATTCATAACTCCCCATATCCCAAGCGACATGGCCGGCCTCGGCCATTATCTGCTTGTACTCCGGCGCCGCGATAAAACCTTTCTTGGCTTCCTCGAAATCGCGCTTATCTTCAAAGGGCAGACTCTTGCGCAAACTGTTCTGCAGTTCTATGGTGACTTCTGACGGCATCTTGCCCTTGGCATCGAAATGCTTGCCTGGGTCGGCTGAGACGATCTGTCCCCCCCCAGCAGCAAAACTGGAGGCGGCCATGGCAATGATGGCGACTACACAAAATGTTGATTTGATTGTGAATGACATCGTTTCCCCCGTTAGTTTTTATGTTGTTAGCTAACTCCTCAGTTGCAGGAATTTCTGAGTTTGTAAACACAAAAAAAGTATAATAATTAAATACAAAGAAAAAAGAGGAAGAATAAGAAATATTTTCAATATTTTTTTTAAAAACAAAAGAAGAAGACAAATAAGATACACAACATAATTAAACTCGCTACATAACTACTCTTCACCTTTTCCAGCCATCCTGAAGGACTGAGCTTTATTCTCTTTTAATGTGAGTCCGGTATCATTATTGCGGGCCCGTTGACAGTTAAGGTAGGCTCAGAATTGACTTGTGCGGGTCCTGGCGTTTATGATCGTGGTCCGCTATACTTAGCAGTCTAGCCGCCACTGACATTTTGATTTTTCTTCTTACCGAAGGTTAGCTCATTGCCAGGTTTGCCGTTGTCATTGAGTCGTAAAGGGTGAGATGTATCTGCACATTTCCAGAAATAGAAATCCTTATTATTTTGTGACTGAACCAGCGTAACCATATTTTTGCACCCTTTCACGGGGCATGGGGCCTTTGGCGCGCTGGGGTCTATAATTGGTTTTCCAGGCTGCCCGTTTTCGTCTCTGATCAATGGGCAGTTTCCCTTCTTTCCGGTGGAGCAGGCCCAAAAATAGTTGCCAATTTTACGGTGGCTCTCATAGCGAATGAGATACCCTTTTTGACAATGGGGGCATTGGGGGCCTGTGTCTGGACGATCCATAAAAGCGGCGCCGGGTTCCCCGTTAAAATCGGACCGCAAGGGGCAATCCTTTTCCATTCCGCTGGAACAGTCCCAGAAATACCTTCCACGCTTGTTCTTAGACTCCAGGCGGGAGAGGTAGCCTCCACACTGACATCTATAGACCTTGCCCATTACCTCTTCGGAAAAACGGGTTGCCAGTGCATATTTGACCATATTGGACATGCGCTTGGTCAACTCTGCGAGAAACGCCTCCCTGCCCAGGTCGCCTTCACAGATCCTGTCAAGGGCATCTTCCCAGATAGCTGTCATACCAGGGTTTTTAAGCGAGGGGTGTATCTTATCGATAAGCTCTCGGCCCCGAGGTGTTGAGATGAGTATTTTTCCCTTTTTCTGCAGGTATTCACGATTTTGCAACTCGCCGATAATATTGGTACGGGTGGCTGATGTACCAATTCCGGAGTTCTCTTTCAAACGCGCCTTGATGACGGGATCTTCCACAAATTTGTGGACTTCCGTCATGGCAACCTGCAGGGATGCCTCAGTAAACCTGCTCGGGGGTTTGGTGAACTTCTGATCCTTGTCAATTTTTGTTATTTTTACTTGATCGCCTTTCTTCACTTTAGGCAGAAATTTTTCTTTGGTCTGCTGATCATTGAGCACCATCCATCCCTGATCTTTGATGGTTATTCCTGAACCTTTCCAGAGTTCAGCTTTTACCTCAACGACGATACTGCTCGAATAATATTTGTAATTTGGATAAAATTGTTTCAGGAACCGTCGGGCCACCATTAAGTAAATATTCTGTTCATCCTCAGAGAGATTTTTAGGGATCACCTCGGTAGGAATAATACCATGATGCGCCTCCGCTCCCTGTTTCTTGGTATTCCATGCGGGGGACTGGATTGTCAGGTCGGCATCCTCGGCTCCCTCGATATTTTGGGCCCGGAGGCTCTGGATAATAGTCGGTGCGTCCTCGAACATCTCGTTTGGCAGATAGCGACATTCGGTACGCATATAGGTGAGGGCCTTATGTCTTTCATACAAGCCTTGGCCCAGTTCCAGGGTCTGTTTCGGCGAATAGCCAAACTTGTCTTCAGCCTTTTTTTGCAGATCAGAAAGCAGGAAGGGAAGTGGCGGAGTTTTTGTCTTCAGCACATCCTTTTTGTCGACGACAATACCTTCCTGACCGCTAATCTTCCGGGTGATCTCTTCGGCAACCTTTTCACTCACCAGGCGCCCTTCCGCATCAAGGCCGACGGCAAGTTCGTCCGGGTTCCAAGTGGCTATGAATTGGCCTTCAACGTGATCAACAGTTGCTCTTAAAACCCAGTACGGTTTTTTAGTGAACTGTTCGATCTCGCGGTCCCTGCCCACAACCAGAGAGAGCGTCGGAGTCTGAACACGTCCGGCGGAAAGCACGGTATTGGATTGACCGGCGGCAAGGGTAAGGCCCCGGGTTACATTAATGCCAACAAGCCAATCGGCATTGGAGCGACAAATGGCCGCATCTTTTATATTTTTAAACTCATTATTATCTCTTAGATTGGCAAAACCTTTTTTTATTGTTCGCACATCAAGAGCAGAGATCCATAACCTTTCAGCAGGGCCTGTGTAACTTAGAAAATCGAGTACCTCATCAACAATCAGCTGACCTTCTCGCTCAGGGTCACCAGCATTAATGACTTTTTCCGATTTTTTCAATAAACCGTCAATTATGTGGAGTTGTTCTCTGGTCCGGGGGATTGGTTCCAGTATCCATTGTTCCGGTATAATGGGCAAATCTTCAGCCCTCCACCGTTTGTACCGTGGATTGTACGAATCTGGATCGGCCTGTTCGAGGATATGCCCGATACACCAAGTGCATATTATATTCCCCTTGCAGTTGAAAAAACCTTTTCCTCTACCGACTATACCAAGGTAAGTGGCAAGGTCTTTTCCAACACTTGGTTTTTCCGCAATGAGCAGCGTTATTCCCATTTAGTGCCTTACTCCTGAAAACCTGTCATAAAAAACAAGAAATCTTGATAATGGATTGAAATTAGAAACTTAAAGAAATCACCAAGGCACTTATACCGGCGTATTTACCGTTTACCGGTGTTAGTACCTTACTCCTGTAGGTCTGTCATTCAGTTCAGTACCCCTCAGGTAAGCGATAGACTCCGAGGGGGTATTGAAAAGAATCCCGGCTTATTTCACGTTTACTGGGGTTAGAACTCTTTTGGTTGAGACATTGAATCGATGTTTTGGTGGAACAACTATAAGGAGCTTGTCCGAGAATAGACATTTTCTCACAAGTCGAGGCATTTTGGAAAAATAAGCACAGCCATATGTGTGATATCGGAGTCTTCCTCCGGTTGCTTACCTTCGAGCATTATTTTTTAATCATCTTATATAGACTGGTAGTTCCGGAATCGAGAATCGCCTTTACCGTAGCGGCTTTACCCATACTCATTAACCTTTCTAAGCAGGTAACGGCAACAAGATACAGAATGTCACTATTGTTCTCATTTTTTATGTAGTGAATAATTTCTTTTTTTGGCATGTCATATCTCCGGTTTCCTTGCTGAACAGCAATAAGTCAAGCCTGATTCCCCACACAATTGTTCGATCATCTCCAAAAAAACAAACAGGTCTGAATACATAAAACCATTCAGACCTGTTTGAGTTGGATGGATATTTAAATACCGGAAGAGGAATTATCCTCCTCCGACAACCGGAAAGATGGCGAGCACATCTTTTTCGACGGGGTTAACATCGAATTCCGTATGCCGGGAATTTATCATCAGTACCCCTACTTCCTCGCGATCGATGCCAAGAGAATCGACAATATCACCAACTGTTGTCTTGCCGTCTATCTCTCTCTGCTCAATCTTAAAGCGATTATCCCGAAAGTAGGCGAAGAGTTTAACTGTTATTATCATGCTAATTATGTCCTAAACTCGATATATGGAACTGTTTTAAGCACCGGCTGAGACTAACCCCGATAAACGGGAAATAAGCTGGGATTCTTTTCAATACCCCCTTGAGGGGTATAAGTGCCTTGGTGGTCACTTTAAGTTTCCAATTTCAATACACTCTCCAGATTTCTTGTTTTTATACCCCTCAAGGGGGTACTGAAAATAGTGCCAGAAAATCTGGAGTAAGGCACTAAAAATCCCAAAAGGTATCAATTTCCTCACCAGTAAAATCAAAGACAACATTATGCGGTGGCAGCTCTTCGTTGTAGAAAAATTCAGGTAGCCTGTCGTCGGCCGAATTGAAACCAGCAGCGATGTTGAATGCTCTTTCGGTTTTAAGGATATATTTACCAAGATTGACAATGTCGTCTCCGGTTAGGGAGAGATTAAACCGGGCGTTGATAAGGTCGATCAAGGCCGGCAGACATTTTTCGTCGTCGAGGGCGGCAAACGCAATAAACAGGCACATACCGGTTGAGTCGATTGCGGCGGTAGCTATCTGCAGATTTCTGGATAATTCCACTTGGCCTTCTTTGGTCAAAGGATCAACCTTGCCCCCCACATTGAGGATGTTGGTAGCGATGGTATAGCCCATGGTATGATCCGCCCCTTGGGTTGAGGTGGCATAGGTGATACCTATACCTTTAATGGCCCGAGGATCGTAAGCAGGAATTGCCTGATTCTTAACAACCGGAACGCGGGTAACGCCATAGGCACGGCCGACAGCTCCAGCTCCGCTACCGATGATTCGTCCCAGCCCGGTTCCTTTGGCAATCTCTTCTTTCAATATCCTGCAGATACCAGCACCGTCACCAAATGGTAGAACTCCGGCCTCCATGGCAACACCCATGGCAACAGATGTTTCTATGGTATCGATACCAATATCATCCATGATCCGGTCAGCTTCGGCAATACGATCGAGATCTTCCACACAACAGTCGGCGCCCATGGCCCAGATAGATTCATACTCAAAACCGGAAGTCAGTTTTTTTCCATCGGCATCATTGTAGACCTGAGAACACTGAATAACACAACCGGGATGGCAGTTATGTTTAACTTTACCGCCCCGCTGCTCGATGGTATCGTGCATGGTTTCCCCGGAAATGGACTCATGACCTTCGAACTGTCCCTGGGTGAAGTTTCTGGTGGGCAGGCCACCGGATTCATTAATGATATTCACCAGAACGTTGGTGCCGTACTGGCCAAGCGCCTGGCTGACAGGATGGTCGATCAGTGCTTTGGCAAAAATTCTGTTTGCTGCCTTAAACTTATCCGGATCGGCTATGTCTACCTTACCGCCTTTGGGATCAATGGTGATAAACTTAATTTTTTTCGATCCCATTACAGCCCCGAGACCACCACGGCCATTAGAGCGTATACCACCGTCGGGGTCCTTGATAGAGACATTGGCACTGGTGAGTTTCATCTCTCCTGCCTGACCGATGGTGACTACCCCGAATTTACCTTCAATTCGTTTGGACAGGGTCTCAACTACCTCGAAATTGCCTTTACCGATAAGTTCGGTCTCTTCGCTGATGGTTACACCGTCAGGGGTCAGAGCCAGGCTGTACCATTTGTCCTCTTTAGGGAGGCCTTCGATGATCATCGCCTTGCAGCCGGCCCGGGCAAGAAGTTGGGCTGCAGTACCGCCGGCATTGGACTCTTTGATGGTACCTGTAAGCGGGCTTTTAGCGCCGATGGAAAGACGCCCGGAGTTTGCAGCTACTGTGCCGGAAAGCAGGCCGGGAGCGAAAACAAGCTTATTGTTGGGTCCAAGTGGGTGGCAGGTGGGGATTACCTCGGCTGCTACTATTGTTGAGGTAAGGCCACGGCCACCATGACCAGCCCAATCTGCGGGCACATCTTCTATGGCAGTGGTCAGGTCTGTCATGTTTACGCGAAATATCTTGTCAGCCATTGTATTCTCCTCGTGTAGTTGATGTTTATAAGGCACTAAAATTATAAGGCACTAAAATTATAAGGCACTAAAAAGTTGAACATACTGCTGTTCAGGTAACAATGTGCAAAGTCTGTTTCCCATTTCGTTACTGCTCGTACATAACTTTGCCACAGTCGCGAAGGTTGTAGCCGCCAAGAGCCAGGATTGCCTCATGGAAGGCCTTGTTAGTTCGGATCAGTTCAATGATGGTTGTAACCTTGCTGTCTTTCAGGTGCTGGCCTGGCACAATAAGATCATACCTCTCTTCGGCTACGGGCACGAAATCAAGCTCAAGGGCATTAGCAGCGGCCCGAATACCAAGTCCTGCATCAACACTGCCGTTAGCAACAGATGCAGCTACGCTCATATGGGTATACTCTTCGTGGTCATAGCCAATGATTTCCGAGGTGTCTATCTTTTCGTCCTGTAAAACCTTGTCTGTAAGCAACCGGGTACCTGCACCGTTTTGTCTGTTTAAAAAGATATGTCTTTTCCCAGCAATGTCCCTAAAGTTATGAATGTTTTTAGGATTACCTTTAGCCACAATTAACCCTTGTTCACGATAGCAGAGATTGATCAATTGCAGGGGAATGTTTTTCAGGAATCGCTGGATAAAGCTTATGTTATACTCGCCGGTCTCTTCATCGAGAAGATGAGTGCCGGCAATATGGGCCTCGCCACGTTTTATGGCCATTATGCCGCCCATCGAGCCGACATGCGCCGATGATATGCGGACGATGGGCCGCTGTTTGTGCAGGTGATTGGCGAGCAGGTCGAGAATATTATCATGGCTGCCTATGCAGACAAGGGTGGCGTCAACTTCGGTCTGTGGCCTGAGTAATTCTATCTGCACCCTCTCTCCGGCTCCTATCCCTTCGCTTCCGGCGGGGACGTTGAGCAGCCCGTCGGCACGGACAAGGGACATCACGGCCCCGGCACCTTTGCCGGAGGGAGTTGCCATCAGGTTGTCACCAACTCGGCCAAGGGTAATTCGAACAAATTGATCCACGCCCATTGCCGAATGCAAAGGTCTGGAGAGTGTGGCGTCGACATACTCAGACTCCGGCTGCCCCTGGCCTAGAAAAAAGGAGATCATTTCGCGGACAAAGATCCGCATGGTCAAGAGGGCCGAGACCGGATAACCCGGCAGGCCAATGACCGGTGTATCGCCGATCATGGCAAGGATAACGGGTTTCCCTGGTGTGATGGCAACCCCATGGACGATCACTTCTCCCACTTCAGCGAGCACCTTGGCACTGTAATCCCGGGTGCCCGCAGAAGCCCCGGCATTCAGAACGACCAGATCGTTTTCAGCAGCGGCTGTAACGAGAGCCTTTTTCAAGAGCTCAGGATTATCGACAACAGGCAAGCCTCGACTGGCATCTGCTCCCCATTCATTCAGGTATCCGGCCAGGATGCGGGAGTTGAACTCGATAATCTGTCCGGCTTTTGGCTGTTGGTCGGGCTGAATCAGTTCACTGCCGGTGGGAATGACATGGGCTTTCGGCGGTCGCTGTACCTTGATTTCAGTGATACCAGTGGCAAGCATGGCACCCTGATCGATGGCTCTGATCATATGTCCTTCGGGGAGGATGAGCTCGGTTGCCACGATATCTTCACCGATGGTCCGCACGTGTTGCCAGGGGGTAGCGGCCATGTGCAGCTCGACTTCTGTTTCGCTGAGGTAGTGTACATCTTCGATCATAACTACAGCGTTAAAGCCTTTGGGGATGGCATTGCCGGTATTGACGGGGATAAATCGGTCATTGCTTAGCCGAAGGGGGTTTGCCTCGCTGGCCCCGGTGAGATCGTTAAAATGCACGGCGATACCGTCCATGGCTGCTGCATTGTATGAAGGAGAAGACCTCATAGCAAAAACTGGTTCGGCTGTGATTCTACCGAGGCTGTCGTCAACCCCAATTGTTTCCAGTGGATCCCTGGTATAAAACCCATGCTGCTTAAGGCTCGCCTGCCATAGCTCTTTTGCTTCAGAGAGTGGCTTGTTGCTTAGGTAAACATTTCGTTTGCTCATTGGAAGAGATACACCTTTATGACTGAATTTTCTGTTATTCCCTGGCTGTCTTCGTCGATAAGAAAGTAGCCGTCGGAGCGAGATAGTGTCGATATCGATCCCGATTTGCCGAGAACAGGCACAGCAATCCAGATTTTATCTTCTTTAATAATTTTTACCCGTACCACATCACGTCTGCCTGGTGCGGAATTAATATTTCGGGCTAAGTTGGCCATGACGTATGGGGCTGGAAGTTTGGGTTCGTTTATCTGACCGGAGAGTTGCCGGATTGCCGGTTTGACAAAAAAATCAAAACAGACCAAAGCTGAGACCGGATGACCGGGAAGGCCGAAAATCGGTGTGGTTCCACTCAGTCCAATCAAAACGGGTTTTCCTGGTTTCAGGGTAACACCGTGGACGAGAATGCCCGGCGGACCGAGAGCTTCGACCACTTGTTCCCCCAGGTCCCTCACTCCAACGGAACTGCCCCCGGAAAAAAGGACGATATCATTCTCTTTGACGGCTTTCCTGATTGCCGGCAGGAAAATCTCTTCCTGATCCGAGACGATGCCGTAGTCGCAGTATATACCACCTGCCCGCTGAATGAATCCGGCCAGGGCAATACCATTGATATTGCGTATCTGCCCAGGATTGGGAACCTCAGTATGGGCAATGATCTCGTCACCGGTGGAGAGAATACCGACCCTGACTTTTCGAGTCACCATCACTTCGGCAATGCCCAGTCCTGCCAAGAGCCCAATGTCCTGGGGTCGGAGTAGGTGGCCAGCAGGTAGAGCCCGTTTGCCTTGGGCTATATCTTCACCTTTCTGGATGAGGTTGGTGCCGGAGCCTACACCCTTGATGATTTCAATCATGGTTTCGTCAACGGGGACACTATGCTCAAGCATCACTACACCGTCGGCTCCCATGGGCAGAAGACCGCCAGTGGGGATTTTATAACAGCAGCCTTTTTTCACCTCCCCTATGGGGGCTGTACCCATCTGCACCTCTCCTGTGATATTGAGGTAGCAGGGCATTGATTCACTTGCCCCAAAGGTGTCTGCAGCACGAACGGCATAGCCATCCATAGTTGACCTCGCCTGGGCGGGAAGATCTTCCGGGGAGATTACCGGTTCGGCCAGTACCCGATCGAAAGCCTCGGTCAGGGGGATGGATTCAGTAGCGGTTCTGATGCCTTCCAGGTGGCTCAATAAAATGTGCAGTGCCTCGTTTACAGGGATTAAACCACTGCGTCCGAGCATGTCTTTTGTCTGCTTAGGTTCAGTCATTTGTGCCGACAACATAAAGGTTGACCCTTGATAAGGTAGGGAGAATGCGCAGAAACTCTCCTTGATCCATTTCGTTTTTCCCAAAATGTATATTGAGGATTTGCTGCAACAGGTTTGGTCGTTTGGTGAGAAAGCCAGCAAGGAGGTCTGCTTTTATACATAGGCCTGACTTCAGCATTTCTTCTCCCCGTTCTCTGGCTATACTGTTAAATAATTTTAGAGTAACAGTGATGGATTCTTGTTGTACGGATTCAGACCCTAAGGCATTTGTTTCGGTTCGCAAGGCGGAATGAAAACTGTTTTTCCGGAAAATTGCACCGGCCAGACCCGGCATCGCTGCCGAAAGGGCAAGAACCGGATTGCTGCCGGTAAGTGGGAGCGTAAGATCGTCAACGGCGGTGCCGTTGAGAAAAATGGTCTGAACGGTATCTGCCAGGTACTCGGCGGTAAATCCTGGAAAAGTATTTAAAAATTTTCCCAGTGTCTTGCCGTGGGGTACCTTTACCTCTATGCCTGACTGTAAAACAGTGGTAAATAGAGGCAGGGCAGCGGGGGGGACTGTAATTCGGATGTCGGACAAGGGGAGTTGATCTTCCATGGAGAGGGGTTACTTTATTATATGTTTTGGGAATAAGCCGACTGTGTCGGCGCCTTGGGCAGGGAGCGAAAACAACTTCATAAAAACAACCATAATATGGCGCCGATTATAACAAATTTTCTCTGATTAAGTTGTAAAAAAATGATTCTTTTACACTTATAATTCCTTAAAAGGACTAAAAATGACAACGCTGGCATTATCACATCTTTCCGGTTATAAAAGCTTCGAAGGCCCGGTGGTAACAATTATAATGGACGGAGTAGGGATCGGTTCAAGAGATGAACGGGATGGTGTCTTTGTGGCCAATACCCCTGTGCTTGACCAACTTTTTGACGAACCGCTCATGGCTAAACTGAAGGCTCACGGAAAGGCAGTAGGCTTGCCATCCGACGGAGATATGGGCAACTCTGAAGTTGGCCACAATGCCCTTGGGGCAGGAAGGGTCTTCTCCCAGGGAGCAAAACTGGTCAACGAAGCCCTCGAATCTGGCACTGTTTTCAGTGGGGAAGCTTGGCAGGCGTTGAAGGAAAAAGGTCTTTCCGGCGGAACGGTTCACTTTATAGGGCTCGTTTCCGATGGCAATGTACACAGCCATATCGATCAGCTGTATACACTTCTGGATCGGTGTGCGTCTGAGGGCATCGGTAAGGTCAGGTTGCACGCCCTGCTGGATGGTCGTGATGTCGATCAGAAAAGCGCTCTGAAATATCTCTTGCCTCTTGAGGAAAAATTAGCTGCTCTATCTGTGAATGGCCACGACTATCGAATTGCCTCTGGTGGGGGAAGGATGGTTACGACGATGGACAGGTATGGCGCCGACTGGCAGGTGGTCGAAAACGGCTGGAAGGCTCATGTCCTTGGTATTGGGCGCCCCTTCTCCAGTGCTTCCGAAGCAGTACACAGCTACTATGAAGAAGATCAGGAAATGACTGATCAATATATGGCCAGTTTCGTGGTTGCTGATGATAATGGCCCTGTGGGTACCATCGAAGATGGAGATGGTGTGGTGTTTTTCAACTTCCGTGGGGATCGTGCAATTGAAATTTCCAGAGCCTTCGAGGAACCCGATTTTGGGGAATTCGACAGGGTTCGGGTGCCGCAGGTGTTTTATGCCGGTTTGATGCAGTATGATGGTGATGCGTTGATTCCGAAAAATTACCTGGTTGAGCCTCCTGTCATCGACAACACTCTTGGAGAGTATCTTTGCAGCTCAAAAGTTGCCTCCTACGCGATTTCCGAGACTCAGAAGTTTGGTCACGTCACCTATTTCTGGAATGGTAACCGGTCCGGCTATATTGATGAAAGTCTGGAAAAATATGAAGAAATCGCTTCAGATAAGGTAGCCTTTGACCTTAAACCATGGATGAAGGCGGGCGAAATTACCGACAAAGTCGTCGGGGCGATAGAGAGTGGCAGACATAAATTCATCCGCCTGAATTATCCCAACGGCGATATGGTCGGCCACACCGGGATGGTACCGGCTATTCGCATCGCCGTGGAAATTGTCGATCTCTGCCTGAAACAGGTTTTGAAAGCTGTGCGGGAGGCAGGAGGTATTGCCGTTATTACGGCTGACCATGGAAATGCCGATTGTATGTGGACGGAGAAAAATGGGCAGATTACCCCTATGGTCGCCCATACCCTCAGTCCGGTTCCTTTTGTAATTAAGGATTACAGCGGGGCCAATAGTTTTGAGTTGAGTGGGGTGGATAATCCGGGACTGTCGAATGTCGCTGCGACTCTCTGCATCCTTTTAGGTTTTGAGCCGCCAAGAGAATATGATGCATCCCTGGTCAAACTGGCCAGTTAATTATGATGGCGTCGTAAAAATTACAAGTTGCCATTTTTTTCGTCATTCCCGCGTAGGCGGGAGGTAAGCGACCAGCGGGAGACTCCGATCTAGTAATTTTAGCACGTTCTGGATCGAAGTCGGAGTTTATGCCCTGTTTTGAAGGGTGCTTATCTCCCGCCTACGCGGAAAAGACGGTACAGCGAGGTTTTAACGAGATTGTTAATTATTAAGATAGGTAGAAATGACAGAACGAATAAGTAAATCTGCACAAAAGAGACGTTTTAAAGATGAAGAACGCGCTGCTGCGGAACTGGCGTTGCTTTCGGACAGGGATCTGAAAAAACTGCCCGCTGATCAGGCTGTAAAGGATGAGATTGTCCGTTGTAGAAGCCAGAAAGGCGGGGCGCTGAAGAGACAGATTAAATATCTGGCCAAGGTCATGCGGGAAGGTTCTGTTGAGGAAATTTTTAATTTCCTAGCTACTCGAAAAGGTTCCAAGTTAAAAGAAAACAAGTTGCATCGGGAAGCGGAGAGGTTGCGTGATGTAATTATAAATGAGGCCATTGATGATCAGCAATCTTGTCTGCAGGCAGGAATGGTCTGGGAACCGAATTGGCCGGGAGAGGAAATCGACTCTTTTGTGCAGCGCTATCCGGTGGATGGAGGCGACTTACGAAGAACAGTGTTTCAGTATGTCAAAACGAGACTTCACAACCACAATCGGGAAGTTTTTCGTATTGTCAAAGCGGCTGTTGAAAAAGAAGAAATTCTTCGAAAAATGGTTTGAGTTTGGATATCAAAAAAGTGCACAGGGAAAATGGAACAGCCACCTGTGCTTTCTATCTCTGGCCCCCTCACTACTCTTGACAATTGAACTGATCCTCACCTCATCTCTACCTCTCTGAGATGTCCGTTGCTCAAGCCCTAGGAGCTTCACTCAAGCGAAACTTGGCCGGGCAAGTGACTATTGTTTTCGGCTGG
>WTAT01000117.1 GCA_013139415.1 Desulforhopalus sp. | reverse complement strand
GTGCTGCTGTTGAAAATTCTTAAAGAGGGCAGTGATCTCCCTGCCCATTGCAACAAGATCCAATCCTGCAACTCCGGGTTCGTAGGGGATGCCAAGGCCTCCACCGATGTTGATAAACTCAAATGTGATACCGAGTTCACCTGAGATTTCGGCGATAAGTTCCAAAAGCATCTGGCTGGTCTGGACCATATATTCATGGTTAAGTTCATTTGAGGCGAGCATGGTGTGAATACCGAATCGTTTAACCCCAAGGGACTTTGCCTGGCGGTAGGCATCAATAATTTGATCGTCGCTCACCCCGTATTTGGCTTCGATCGGCTTGCCAATAATGTCGTTACCGGTTCTTTTGGAGCCGGGGTTGTAGCGAAAGCAGATCAGTTCAGGGATTTTCGGGACCTTGGCCAGCAGGTTGATGTCATCAAGGTTGAGAATGGAACCGCCATCATTAGCCGCCTCAATGAATTCCTGCTCGCTGGTATTATTGGAAGTGAACATTATCTCTTCTCCGCGACCACCGACCTGGCGACTGAGGCGGAGTTCTGCAATGGAGCTGCAATCAAAGCCGAAGCCAATATCCTTCATGATAGCCAGGGTTTTGGGGTTGGGCAGGGCTTTTACTGCATAGTACTCACGAAAACAGTTAATTCCGGAAAACGCTTTTTTCAGGCTATCACCTGTCTCTCTGATTCCCGCTTCGTCATAAATGTGGAAAGGTGTCCCGTAATGACTGGTAATATTGTCCAATACAGGGAACAGACGATCTTTGTAGGCTTGTGACATTGGCATGAGACTGCTTCCTTATGTGGAGTGTGGGAGTGGTATCCGGCTGGTTTCCTTGACCGTCGATAATACTGTTTCGGTGCTGGTGGAAAGTACACCTTCAATGGTTGTAATTTTTTCCTGCAGCAGCTGACCAAGTGTTGTCGTATCAGCACTTCGTACTTTTATCAGATAGCAGTCGCTTCCTGAAACGAAGTGCACCTCCTGAATCTCGGGGATTAAAGAGAGTTGGGTGCCAACTTTATCGTACAGGGCGGCGCTGGTTTTTATATGTACAAAGGCGACCTGTGCACGGTTGAATCGCTCTGGATTCAGCCTTACTTCATAGCCGTCAATAATGCCCTGTTTTTCCATTTTACGAATTCGTTCCAGGACAGCCGACGGGGCAAGTCCGACCTGCCGGGAAACTTCGATAT
Source organism: Desulforhopalus sp. (assembly GCA_013139415.1). Classification (GTDB taxonomy): domain Bacteria; phylum Desulfobacterota; class Desulfobulbia; order Desulfobulbales; family Desulfocapsaceae; genus Desulforhopalus_A. The sequence goes on along the minus strand of WTAT01000117.1, from coordinate 7,404 downwards.
TTGGAATACGGGCCTTTTCCTGAAGTATATTTAGAATTGCGAGACTTATGGTGTCCAACATATTTCCTCCTTGGTTAAAGAGGAATATATTCTGAAATATGAATATGTCAAGAATTATGTTCGGAGATATTTGTATATTACGTGAATATATTCAGCTCACATGCGGCATATATGACATATGTTCTTTTAGCACGTTTAATTGCAGTACAAGTCGCTATTTAATATTGTGACAGGGGAGAGAGAAGAACGCCCCCCTCGAATTAATCAGGTTGTTTTTATATGATACAAAAGCCTTAGCTTTCTTTAATCATTCGAGTAGAAAAAAAATGAGGATGGGTTATATTAGTCACTAAAATTGAGAGGGAGACATGACATTTTCCATAACACCACTTCTTACAGGAGTTCGTAACCCCGACCAAGGGATCATGACCTATCAAAAGGGCTATGGTAAAAGAATCTGGTTGCCGATCTGGGCCTTTTTGGTGCAGGGAGAGAAGCACAATATACTGGTTGATACCGGACTTGATGAAAATGAGCTTTTCACTCCTGTCGGTTTTACTGAAGAAACTGGACTGGAACCCGCCTCTATAGTTGATTGCCTTGCAAAAGAAAAGTTAACTGTTGAAGATATTGATATCGTCATAAACACCCATTTGCATGACGATCATTGCGGCAATAACGGTCTCTTTAGCAAGGCTGTTTTTTACGCACATAAAATCGAAGTCGATTTCTGTAATGCACCCCATCCGCTTGATCACCGTTACGACAACTACTTTATTGAAGGACTTAATTTTTCTATAATTGAAAATGATAAGGAAATTGTTCCCGGCTTAGATGTCATACACTCCCCTGGACATACTTTGGGGTGCCTCTCGGTGAAAATTGATACAGGCGCAGGTGCGGCAGTGATCACAGGTTTTTGTTGTAATCGGGAAAATTTTCCAGAAAACGGGCCCGCTGTTTGCCCTGGAGTGCATCTCGATGCGATGGCGGCCTGGGAATCGATTCAGAAGGTTAAAAATCTTGGGATGATTATTTTGCCTATGCATGATCTTGGGCTGAAAAAAATCGAGGGTTGATTGTTTTGGTCTGGTAATCATTACCAATCTTCTCAAGATTGACATAGCATACCTTCCCCCTTTTTACGAGATGAGGAGTTTTCGTTGCCAACAATTACCGTTATCGTGCCTACTCTTAATGAGGTTGAGAATATTGACCTGCTACTTAAGAGAGTTTTAAGCACCAGACAATCGTGTAGTATTGATTTTGATATCCTCTTCGTTGATTCAGCATCCACCGATGGAACCTGCGATCGTGTGCTTGATTGGCAGGAAAGGGAACCCGTCCACCTGCTTCGGCTTGACACGAATATGGGGTTGGCCGGGGCTGTGATAGCCGGGGCCAGGTATACGAGTTCAAAATATATTCTTGTTATGGACGCAGACCTCAGTCACCCTCCCGAAGTTATCCCTAAACTCCTCAGACCTCTTCTGGAAGGGACAGATGACATGGTGATTGGTAGTAGATATGTGGAGGGAGGTTCTATACCGGACTGGCCTTTTTCACGAAAACTCTTTTCAAGGATTGCAACCTTGCCTGCGTTAATTTTCTGTGGAGTGAAGGATCCGCTGGCTGGTTTCTTTGCTGTGGAACGTAGAAAGCTGACCGAATTGTCCGACTCCGTCCCCGGCTTTAAAATTGGATTGGCCATATTAGCTGAATATGGAAAAGATCTTCGGGTAACCGAAATTCCGATTGAGTTCAGAGACCGCGATTTTGGGGAATCGAAGATGAATTACTGGGTAGTTTTTGACTATCTCAAACAACTCCTTTCTTTGGTGTTCAAACGAGTGGGGAGAAAAGGGTAAAAAAACAGGAGCTTTCCTAACGATAATTGCTACTTCGACAGTTTTATTACTTGTTTGTGCCGCCATCTGCAAGGTTTTTCGGATCCAGCAACCGTAGCAGCTTTTCCCGGGGGATATCGGTTTGTTCTAACGCTACGTCAAAAACTGGTCTGTTTTCTTTTTGAGCGATCTTGCCGATTTTTGCGGCCTTCAGGTAACCGACTACGGGATTGAGCGACGTGACAAGAATTGGGTTGAGGGAAAGAGCTTGTTCAAAATTTTCGCGATTAACCACCATGTTTTTAATAGCCTTTTCTCCAAGCACCTTTGCGCTTCCAGCAAGCAACTCAATGGAGTGGAGAATAGTTGATGCAGCCAGCGGCATCATGGTATTGAGTTGAAAACTACCTCCCATACCGGCCAAATTGATTGTGGTGTCGTTACCTATAACCTGCGCCGCCGCCATGCATACTGCTTCCGGGATGACAGGATTTACCTTTGCCGGCATGATGCTGGAACCAGGTTGCAGTGCCGGCAGTCTTATCTCCCTGAGCCCGGCAAGCGGACCGGAGTTCATCCATCTGAGGTCGTTGGCAATCTTGCTGAGCGTAATTGCACAGGTTTTTAGATGTCCTGAGAATTCTACCACGGTATCAAGACTACTGAGCCCTTTGTAGCATGAGGGGGTTTGAGTAAAAACGACATTTGTTATCTTGCCGATATGTTCTATTGCCTTGGCTGGAAAATCCGAGTGGCAGTTGATACCGCTGCCAACGGCTGTACCTCCGAGTGGTAGACGGCTCATTCTCGGCAGAGCAGATTTGATGCGCTCTACACACTCATCGAGCTGCACCGCCCAACCTTCCAGCTCTGCCTGCAGTCGAATCGGCAGTGCATCCATAAGATGGGTACGGGCCGTTTTTATCACGTCGCTGTTTTTGATGGCAAACTCGCGTATAATTACAGCTAATGCCGTTAGAGCAGGAAGGAGTGCCCCTGTAGCGGCACATACTGCGGACACCTGAATAGCCGAGGGGATTACGTCATTGCTGCTCTGACAGAGATTCACATGGTCGTTGGGTGAGAGCTTGATACCTTTTTGGCCAGCGATGCCGACAATGACCTCGTTGACATTCATATTTGTGCTGGTAGCCGAGCCTGTCTGAAAAATCGATACGGGAAACTGATCAATCGGGCTTGTGGAGAGTAATTCGTCAACGGCCTCATAGATGAGCTGTGCCTTCTCAGTTGCAAGCAGGCCGAGTTCCCCGTTGGCGGAGGCCGCTGCAGCTTTTATTATAAGAACTGCTTTGATAAAACTCCAGGGCAGTGGTTGTGAAGAAATGGTAAAATTTTCTACAGCACGTTGGGTCTGTGCACCATAGAGTGCTGTCCTGGGCACTTGAACTTGCCCCATACTGTCTTCTTCAATTCTGTAGGTGCCTGAGTCCATCTGTATCTCCTTCGTTGGCAGGATATTCAGGTCGTTGTATTCGAGAGCTTTTTAAGTAACTTTCCAAGCGTATGCTGTTCTGTCTCAGTTAGAATTGATATTCTGTTCAGGATCGTCTCGGCATGAGGGGGGAAAATTCTCTCAATAACAGACCTGCCTTGAGTTGTCAGGTGTATTGTGTAATACCTCTTATCATCGTTATTCACCTTTCGTTTCACCAGTTCGATCTTTTCAAGATTGTTAATGATTGTGGTGATATTACCTGGCGATTTTAAAATTTTTGTGGCGAGATCCTTTTGGGCCATTGGTCCGAGATGGTGTAAAGCTTCCAGGATGCCGAACTGACTGACAGTCAGCTCGGACAGAAAGTGATTATGCACATCACTGCAGACACTGTTTGTGGCTCGAACGAGCTTTACAAAGGTGTTCAGTGCCAGCACATGTTTTTTGCTGCCGTTGTATTTTGACATTGTCGCCTTCTGTGCTGTTGTTAGTTTGATATCAAACTATGTCTGAGACGCAAAATTGTCAAGATAACGAGGAGCTATTTACATAATAGGGAATGGTTGGAAAAGAGTGAAGAGCTTGCTGATGAGACTTATAGGTCCTGTTGACCGGAGAGATATCCGATCAACAGGAATGCAGGATTATTTTTTCCAGAGGCCGTGTAAATTGCAGTAAGCTCGGGCTGTAACGCCATCCGCAGCTACTGGGAAAAAGGCTGAAGGCTTAGAGGATGGGTTAAGAAATTGACGATATACTGCATCGCCTGCTGTGAGTTCAATCCATTCGATAAAATGGGCGTCGGTCATTGGGTGATCCACCGAACCGACATTGACTTGCCATCCGCCATCTTGTTTCTTAAGAGTGGGCACATGTTTTTCTACAGCAGCATCGGTAGTATTTTCACTTTGCATTGTCATCTGCTGGCCGCAGCACATCATTTCTGCACCACCTGCGGTAAGGACCTCTGCAATATTTCCACAAATTTCACATTTGTATACCCCTAACTTTTGAGCCATTTGTTTTCCTCCTTTGTTGATGAATAGGTTCCAGTTATCATAAATACCTCCCTGTTAGCACCACGCTGTGGTGGTGATAGTTGCTGCAATTTCAAGAGGATCATTCATTAAACTGGTTCTGTTGAATTAACTACAGTTGGTTAACTTAATCACAGATTGTTTAGTCTGCAATTAATTAAAATAATTTATGGTAAAAAGAATCATTTCTATTTGTTAATGTTTCGCAATATTACAAACAATCTTTTCTTGACACAAAGAGTATGCTACTGTTCCTATCTCTGTTCAATGATTATTGAACAGTAAGAACATTTCGAAACGTTTATTTGCACCTTCCCCACACTGTCTGCATGGAAAGGTCCGTTTCGTCGTGAAAGAAGTGTGGCTACGACCAGCCTGCGCCAAAATGTAAATAAGGAGAAATTATGAAAGTGAGAAACCTTCAGCGAGTGATTATTGGAATTAGTCTCATGCTTTGTGCGACCGTGACAATTGCAGGTGCTACTAAATATAAACATGAAGTGAAAGATAAAAAAATGTCCTTTGCCTGGACCGTTGAAGGGGATAATCTCGCGGTCAAACTTGCTGCCGAAACAGATGGTTGGGTTGGCATCGGATTTAATCCTACGGAGAAAATGGCGGGAGCCAATTTTATACTCGGTTATGTCAAAAAGGGTAAGGCAAAGATAGTCGATGAATTCGGTATTGAGGAAAACAAACATAAATCGGACAAGAAATTAGATGGCGCCGCCGATGCAGTTTTGGTTGGGGGGACCGAAGTAGATGGCGTGACGACCATTGAGTTTACCATACCTCTGGATTCAGGTGACAAGAACGACACAAAGATCGATGTTAAAGGTGATACCACTGTCCTTTTGGCCTACGGGGCGGGGCGTGATAGTTTTAAGACCAAGCACAAGTCTCGTAGCACTTTTATTGTCAATCTGAGGACAGGCGCTTCACAAAAGAAAGGAAAGTAGTTGGATCTGGAGAGTGAATGAAGACTTGTACCAAGAACAGCGCCTTGATTATTATTTTGTCTATTGTGATTGGTAATTACAGCCTTTCCATGGCAAATACCAATGAACCTGGCCTGCTTGAGCAGACAAAACAAGTATTGGCTGGAGATAAAACTGACTCAGTCCAGTGGATTGAAGAGAAGACCGGCCAATATCTTCCCTTGGACTTGGCGTTTGTAGATGAGCAGGGGGGAAATATACGGCTTGGAGAAATTATCAACCGCCCAACTATTCTTCTCCCCATATATTTTTACTGCCCCAATGTCTGTAGTAAAAATCTTGCAAATCTGGCAATTGCTCTTCCTAATCTTAGTTTTATGCCGGGTAAGGATTACCGGGTAATTGCCTTAAGTTTTAATGAAGCGGAAAGTTTTAAAGATGCTGCCCGGGCAAAAAGGAATTATTTAAAAATAGTCGGTGATGATTTTCCGGCAGACGGATGGCGTTTTCTTACCGGCAAACAAGAAGCAATAAAAGCAGCAATGGACGCTGTAGGTTTCAGGTTTAAGAAACTTGATGATGAAACCTTTATTCATCCAGCAGCACTCATGACCATCGCCGAAGATGGTAAAATCATACGTTATGTCTATGGCTCCTTTCTGGCAGGTGATATAGATATGGGCTTGGCCGATGCTGAAAGTGGACGGCCGTCTCTTTCGGTAAAGAGGTTGCTTGGTTTTTGCTTCAATTATGACCCGGATAAAAACAAATCGGTGTTTCAACTGGTAAAAATTGGTGTTATGCTGTTTTTTGTCCTGGTTTTGGCACTTGTTTTTATCTATTTCAGACGTAAACGACCGAAGATTTAGAATGGCCTGTAAAGATGGCAGCATTAACTGACAGGATAAAATTATGACAGCAACACAATCTTTCTATCATACCTCGGCTCCCCCCGGTCTCACAGGAATTAAGGCATGGCTGTTAACCCACGACCATAAGCGGCTGGGTCTCATGTATCTCGGAGCTGTTGTCTTTTGGTTTGTTCTTGCCATGTTTCTTGGTCTTTTGCTTAGGACAGAACTGATGAGCCAGGGCAGGACCATCATGGATGCCGAGACCTATAATGCGGCGTTTACCCTGCATGGGGTGATCATGATCTTTCTTTTTATGATTCCGGGAATTCCTGCTATTTTTGGTAATTTTTTTCTACCGATACAGCTAGGGACCGATGACGTCTTTTTCCCCCGCCTTAATCTTTTCAGCTGGTACCTTTTCATGATTGGCGGATTGTTTGCCATCATTTCTCTTTTTGTCGGGGATGGCTTTCCCGATACCGGTTGGACCTTTTATGTGCCGTTCAGTGTCGAAAATAGTGCCAACGTGGGACTGACCGTGACGGCTGCCTTTATTCTCGGCATGTCATCCATGTTGACCGGTCTCAACTTTGTTACCACCTTTCACCGTATGCGTGATAAAAGTATGGGCTTGATGCAAATCCCGCTTTTTTCCTGGTCACTGTATGCCACTGCCTGGGTGCAGATCCTGGCAACACCGGTCATTTCAATTACCTTTGTGCTTATTATCATTGAGAGGTTTTTCTCCGTCGGACTTTTTGATCCGGATAAAGGCGGCGATCCTTTGCTCTATCAGCATCTGTTCTGGATGTATTCCCATCCTGCTGTTTATGTAATGATCATCCCGGGAATGGGGGTAATATCCGAAATTATCCCGATTTTTTCAAGAAAATCCATCTTTGGCTATAAAGCCATCGTCTGGTCATCCATGGCCATTGCCATTGCAGGTTCGCTGGTTTGGGCACATCATATGTTCACCAGCGGCATGAGCGACATATCCGTTTTCGTCTTTTCACTGCTTACCTATCTTGTTGCCATCCCTTCAGCAGTCAAGGTCTTCTCCTGGATATCGACTATGTATAAGGGGTCAATTGAGATGACGCCGCCGCTCCTGCTGTCGCTCATTTTTATTTTCCTTTGCAGCGTAGGAGGGTTGACCGGTCTGGTGATAGGTGCAGTCGGGCCCAATATTCATGTCCATGACACTCAATTCATCGTAGCCCATTTTCATTTCGTCATGTTTGGCGGGACAGGATTTGCTTTTTTTGCAGC
>WTAT01000407.1 GCA_013139415.1 Desulforhopalus sp. | reverse complement strand
TTCGGCATCAACGGCAAACTTAAACATGGTTTTTGCCCTGTGGCCATCCGCCTGAGCCAGCTCGACCATTGGCGGATACATCTCAGTAAACTCTTGGGTCTCACCATCTATGGCCGCCTGCAGGTTTTCCGCAGTTGAAGCGATTATTTCCAGCGCCTTCAGATGTCCTTCTGCATGGATACGCTCCGCCTCGGCGGTGGTACGAAAGAGTTTTGCGATATTGGTAAAACCCTCTTTTTCTGCCTTTTTGGCAAAGGCCTTGTATTTCTGGTTAGCCTGGCTCTCACCGGCAAAGGCTTCTTTCAAGTTTTCTGTTGTTGTTGCCATTTGTTCCTCCTTGATATGTTTGAGCGATTAACACACGCTATGCAATAAGACTTCTTTATCAATGCCACCCACAATTAATGCCACCCCTATTAATGCCACCCCTATTAATGCCACCCCTATTAATGCCACCCACAATATCATTTATTTGCAAAATCTGCTCAAAAGAGTCAAGGATTTTCATTTTAAACAGTTCCTCTATATCTACCCCCGGTAAACGGGAAAGCAAGCCGGGATTGACATCTTTGCCAAGTGATGTGATAGTGCTCACCTGAAACTTTTAAAGGATTTTCTCCTTGATCGGGCAAACTAACACCCCACAAGGGGGTATAAGTGCCTTGAAGGTTACTTTAAATTCCTAATTTCAAAACACTCTCCAGATTTCTTGTTTTTTATGACAGGCTTTCAAGAGTAAGGCACTAAAATAACTGAATCATAATGGAACTAAAAATTTTACGCCTCAATCGCCATGAAGAAAAACGGCTGCAAGGCGGTCATTTATGGATATACAGCAACGAAGTCAACAATCGGGAAACACCCCTGAAACAATTTCAGCCAGGCGAACAGGTCCGAGTCCAGACGCACAGCGGAAAGTTTATCGGCACAGCCTATGTCAACCCCCATTCCCTGATCTGCGCCCGGTTATTCAGCCGTGAATCTCAAGTCCTTGACAATACCCTTCTGCTGCACCGGCTAAAAAAGGCCTTGAGTTTACGTGCCAGATTATTCGAGGAACCTTTTTACCGCCTTGTCTACGGGGAAAGCGACCTGCTGCCCGGTCTGGTCGTCGACCGCTTCGGTGACCACCTCAGCGTCCAGCTAAACAGTGCCGGGATGGAGATGCTGAAATCAGAGATCATCGACGCCCTGAAAACGCTGCTTGATCCTAAATCCATCCTCCTCCGCAACGACGGCAGTATCCGACAGCTGGAAGGACTGACTCAGGAAATCGAGATAGCACATGGCAAATCGCCCAAGGAGGTCGAACTGCTGGAAAACGGCGTTAAAATGCTGGCTCCGCTCCACGACGGTCAGAAAACCGGCTGGTTCTTCGATCAGCGGCCAAACCGGGCCATGCTGAAACATTATGTCCCGGGCAAGCGCGTTCTTGATGTCTTCAGTTATGTCGGCAGTTTTGCTATACAGGCGGCAGTCTTTGGAGCAAAAGAAGTTATGGCGGTCGACTCATCCCGTTTTGCTTTGGAAATGGCCGAAAAAAACGCCGTTCTGAATGGAGTGGACAATATTTTCAGTGGAGCAGAAGGTGATGCTTTTGATGTCTTAAAAGCACTCAGACAAGAGAATGAGCAGTTCGATGTCATCGTGGTCGACCCGCCCGCATTTATAAAACGTAAAAAAGACCATAAAGAAGGCTTGCGAGCCTATCATCGCATCAATGAATTGGCGATGCGGCTACTCAAAGATGATGGTTTGTTGCTATCCGCTTCGTGCTCCATGCATCTTCAGCGGGACGAGTTGATGGATGTGCTGCGAAGTGGCGGCCGCCGTCTGGACCGCCATGTGCAGGTACTCTTTGAAGGCATACAGGGTCCGGATCATCCGGTCCATCCGGCCATCCCGGAAACCTGCTACTTGAAAGCCTTCCTGGCACAAGTCTCCAAAGAATAAGATCAGATCTGAAGTTGACGCTTTATTCGCTCAGCTGAAATGTACCGGCGGCGACTTCATTGTCGATTTCCTTTAACGCCCGGCGCATCTGTTTGAGGGCCTGTCCCACTCTATTCTCGTTTTCCACCAGTGCAAGGCGCAGATAACCCTCACCTTCAACCCCAAAACCAGCCCCCGGAGCCAGGGCGACGTTGGCCCGATCCATCATCTCGATGGAAAATTTTATTGATCCCATTTGAACGTATGGCTCAGGAATTTTTACCCAGAGAAACATGCCCGCTTTTGGGGTTTCAACATCCCAGCCCATTTTCCTCAAGCCATCACAAAGAAAATCCCTTCGCTTTTGATATACCGCTACCTGTTCAGTAATCTGCTCATCGCAATCCCGCATGGCAACAATACCTGCCACCTGGATAGCCGAAAAAATCCCGTAATCATAGTAACCTTTGATCTTGGACAATCCTCCGATCATCTCGGTATTGCCGACACAATACCCCAGACGCCAACCCGCCATATTATACGATTTGGAAAAGGAACCGAATTCCACCCCGACATCCATGGCTCCAGGCACCTCTAGCAGGCTTGGTGCCACATATCCATCAAAGGTTATCTTAGAATAGG
>WTAT01000243.1 GCA_013139415.1 Desulforhopalus sp. | reverse complement strand
GATCTACCAGGAATCTTTAACGAAAGGTGACAATATTATCACCGTTCTTCAGCAGATACAGAATGAATTCGGGTATATCCCTGAGGAGACCGTGCACTGGTTCGCCAAAAGAAGCGATATACCATCCTCGAAATTCTATGGTGTTATTACCTTTTATTCGCAATTTCACCTTGCCCCGAGGGGGAAAAATATTGTCACCGTTTGTGCGGGTACTGTCTGTCATGTGAAGGGCGCTCCTCGAATTATTTCTAAAATCCAGGAAGACCTTAAATTGAAAGAAGACCAGGATACAACCAGAGACAAACAGTTCACGTTGGAACGTGTCAACTGCGTTGGAGCCTGCAGTATTGCACCGGTTGTGTTGGTAAACGAAAAAGTTTTTGGAAAGGTGACACCTACCAGCATGGTCAAGAGTCTCAAAGAATACAAGGATTAAACCATGAACAGCGAAATAATTATCAATGTGTGCATGGGGACTGGTGGCATCGCTGCTGGTGGTAACCTGGTTATGGAGGAGTTCGCCAAACAGTTCGAGGATGCTGGCATTGAAAATGCGACAATCAAAGAGAAATGCAGACTCCACAAAGTGGGTTGCCGTGGTTTTTGTGCCAGGGATGTCCTTGTTGATGTTACTGTGGATGGTAATGTCTCAACCTACCAGTATATTCAACCGGATATGGTAAAAAGGCTGATTCAAGAACATGTGCTTGGCTCAAGGCCGGTCGAGGAATGGCTGGTTGGTGAAGATTATCACATGTTTCATGACAATCAGACTAAAATAGTGCTTGCCGATCTTGGCAAGGTCGATCCGGAATCGATTGAAGAGTACCTCGAGGTGGATGGCTATAAAGCTGCTGAAAAGGCATTGACCACCATGACCCCTACGGAAGTAATTGAGACCGTCAAGGATTCAGGCTTGCGTGGAAGAGGGGGCGGTGGCTTTCCGACTGGCCTGAAGTGGAGTTTTTGTGCTGCCAATGATTCGGACCAGTACTATGTTATCTGCAATGCGGATGAAGGAGATCCCGGCGCATTCATGGATCGTTCCATCGTAGAGGGGAATCCCCATGCGGTCATAGAAGGGATGATAATCAACGCCTACGCAATCGGTGCCAGTATTGGCTATGTCTATATTCGTGCAGAATATCCGTTGGCGGTTGACAGACTCCATAAAGCACTAAAGGATGCCAAAGACAGTGGCTACTTGGGAGAGAACCTTTTCGGCACTGATTTTAATTTGAAAATCAAGGTCAAACTGGGTGCTGGCGCTTTTGTCTGTGGCGAAGAAACTGCTCTTATTGCATCGATTGAAGGTGAAAGGGGAATGCCACGGGCTAAACCACCATTTCCTGCTAATAAAGGGCTCTGGGGTAAACCTACTATCATTAATAATGTTGAGACCCTGGCCAACTTACCCCATATTTTCAATAAAGGTTCTGACTGGTTTTCCTCAATTGGTTCCGAGAAGAGTAAAGGTACCAAGGTTATTGCCCTGACAGGGAAAATCAGAAATACAGGTCTTATCGAGATCCCTATGGGGATGCCACTCAAAGACATTGTCTTTAATATTGGTGGAGGAATTGAAGGAGATAAGCTCTTTAAAGCTGTGCAGACAGGTGGCCCCTCTGGAGGCTGTATTCCTCAACAACATATTGATTTGCCAGTAGATTATGAGGGATTAGCGTCGGTTGGCTCCATGATGGGCTCCGGAGGTATGCTTGTCCTCGATGAGACGGACTGTATGGTCAATATCTCCAAATTCTTCCTCGAGTTCACCCAGGCCGAGTCCTGTGGTAAATGCGTACCATGTCGGCTTGGAACCAAAAGACTCCTGGAGATTCTCACCAGGATTGTCGATGGAGAAGGGAAGAAGGGGGATATCGAACTTCTCCAGGAACTGGCAGAAGACGTTCGTGACTCAAGTCTGTGTGGTTTGGGGATGTCGGCACCGAACCCGGTTCTCAGCACCATCAAGTATTTTCGACCTGAGTATGAAGCGCATATCAACCAGAAGAAATGTCCGGCAAAAGTCTGTAACAAACTGCTGACTTTCTTTATCCGTGAAGATATGTGTGTCGGTTGCGGTATGTGCGTCCGGGCCTGTTCTGTCAGTGCTATTACTGGAGAGAAAAAGAAACCCCATAAAATTGACAATGGAACCTGTATCCAGTGTGGTGCCTGTTTTGACGCCTGTAAATTCAGTGCCGTGTTAAAGGAGTAGTGACGATGATGAATGTAATGATAGATGGTAAAGATATTGAAGTTGCCGAGGGAACAACGGTTCTTGAGGCTGCAAAAACAGTAGGTATAGTCATTCCCACTCTTTGTCACGATGATCGCATTAAGCCCTTTGGCGCTTGCAGGCTCTGTATCGTAGAGATAGCCGGGATGCCTAAACCGGTAACTGCCTGTACCACTCCTGTAACAGATGAGATGATCGTTACAACCCAGAGTGCAAAACTCTACCGTTTGCGAAAAACGGTGGTTGAGTTGCTTCTCTCTGATCACCCAAATGATTGTATGACCTGTATCGGAACCGGTGACTGTACTCTGCAGGAGCTTGCCTATCAGTACGGCATTCGTGACAATCGCTTTAAAGGCGAAATGAGGGATCATCACCGTATTGACACCAACCCCTTTGTTGTTAGGCAACAGAATAAATGTGTTCTCTGTGGCCTCTGTGTCAGGGTCTGTGAAGAGGTTCAGGGGGTTGGAGCCATAGGTTTTGCAGAGCGTGGGTTTGAAGCAAAAGTCATTCCACCTTTTGGCAATACTCTTGATTGTGAATTCTGTGGCCAGTGCGTCTCTGTCTGTCCCACCGGAGCACTCTCTGGGGCGATATGGGCAGGTAAAGCTCGGATGGAAGGAGTAAAGACAACAGATACGACCTGTCCCTATTGTGGCTGCGGTTGTAATGTTACACTCTCAACCCATGGTGATCAGGTGATACGGGTCGGTTCTTCCCCCGATAACCACAACAACGGCTGGCTCTGTGCGAAAGGACGGTTCGGCTTCGACTTTATTAATAGCCCTGAGCGATTGAAATGGCCCCTGGTCCGAAAGGAAAAGGGTGGAGAACTGGAAAGAGCGACCTGGGAAGAGGCGCTTGATCTGGTCGCATCCAAACTAGGAGAAATTAAAGAGAAAAATGGTCCTGACAGTGTCGGAGGACTAAGTTCAGCCAGATGCACCAACGAAGAAAACTACCTGTTCCAGAAGATGTTTCGTGCGGGATTTGGCACCAACAATATCGATCACTGTGCTCGCTACTGACACAGCGCGACTGTGTCCGGTCTGGCCACAAAATTCGGTTCAGGTGCAATGACCAACTCTGTTGACGAGATAGTCGATAATGACGCAATGCTGGTCATTGGTTCAAATACCACAGAGAACCATCCAATTATTGCACTAAAGATGAAAGAGGCTGTGGCAAAAGGTGCCCAGCTGATAGTTGCCGATCCAAGAAAAATTCCTCTGGTGAAGTTTGCAACCCTATGGTTGCGTCAACGTCCGGGTACCGACTCAGTTCTGCTCAATTCAATCGCCCATGTGATTCATAAAGAAGGGCTTGATGATAAATTTTTCATTGAAGAAAGAACTGAGAATTACGAAGTTTTTGCAAAATCACTTGAGTCATTTACTCCTGAATACGGGGAAGAAGTTACCGGTGTTCCTGCGGCAGATATCATCAAAGCGGCAAGAATTTATAGCTCAGCAGGAAGTGCAGGAATTTATTACGCCATGGGAATCACCCAGCATGTAATGGGTACCAACAACGTCAACGCCATTGGTAACCTGGCGATGATGACCGGGAACCTCGGCAAGCATGGTGCCGGTGTCAATCCGCTTCGAGGTCAGAACAACGTTCAAGGTGCCTGTGACATGGGTAGCCTGCCTAATGTTTACCCTGGCTACCAGAAGGTTGATGTCCCGGCAGTAAAAGAAAAATTTGAGAAGGCCTGGGGGAGGGTTCTGTCTGATAAGGTCGGAACACCCGCTTCGGTTATGACCGGTCAGATGATCGACGGTACCTTAAAAGGCCTCTATATCTTCGGTGAAAATCCGGCTCTGTCCGACCCAAATACCACCCATTCGGTTAAAGCCTTTAAAAGCCTCGAATTCCTGGTGGTGCAGGATATCTTTATGACCGAGACCGCAAAACTTGCCGATGTTGTACTGCCGGGAGCTTCTTTTGCGGAAAAAGAAGGCACCTTTACCTGCTCCGAGCGTCGGGTACAGCGAGTTCGTAAGGCAATTAATCCTCCAGGCCAGGCCAGGTCCGACCTTGATATTATCGATCAGGTTTATAAACGGGTAATGGGCGAGGGTAACCTGGAAGAGCTTCCAGATGCTTCGGCAGTATTTGATGAAGTCGCAGGACTATGGCCCGCTCTGGCCGGCATGGACTATAAACGCATTGATGGTGCCGGCTTGCAATGGCCATGCCCGGATAAGAACCATCCGGGAACCAAGTTTTTGTATAAAGAAGGTTTCAGCACAGAAAACGGTAAAGCTCTCTTCTGGGAGGTTCCTTATGTGAAATCAGACGAATTACCGGATGAGGAGTATCCCTATGTTCTGACTACAGGTCGAGAGCTGTTCCATTATCACACAGGAACAATGACCCGGAGATCTGCCGGTCTCAATGCAATCGCCCCTGAAGCGTTTGTTGAAGTGAATCCAGCAAATGCGGATGTACTTGGAGTGGCTGACGGTCAAAAAATTACCGTCAGCTCCAGAAGAGGCTCAATTAAACTTAAAGCGAGGGTCAGCAATATTGTTCCGCCAAACGTTGTCTTCATTCCGTTTCATTACACCGAGGCGGCGGCAAATCTGCTTACCAATAATGCTATGGATCCGGTTTGTAAGATCATGGAAGCAAAGGTGTGTGCGGTAAAACTTGAGAAGTAGAGATTGATGGCGTCGTAAAAAGTACCCAAGGGGTATAGCAATCCGATCTCCTTCGTTGTAGGTTTTTGACAGTGGCTCGGCATACCATATGTATCGCCAATCAACTGTCAAAAACACTACGCCTTGTATATCGAACTTTTTGACTTAGCCATCTAGAGCTTCGAATGACCTTTTTACGAGTTCATCAAGATTGCTATTGTCGTAATATGTCATAGTTTAGTACTATACGGGAAGTTTGGGGGGTGTTAACTCAACTTCCCGTTTTTGTCGATACTGTTTGCCGGTAACAGGTCCTGTTTGTCTGTGCTCCGTTCAATACGATAAATTCATATGAAAAAATGGAAAAATGGCTGATACAATAGTTATTCAATCAGCAGCAGTGACAATAGATGATTGTGAAAGTGTCATTATTGTCCCGGAGATTGCTGTCGAAGAACCTGGGTATATAAATAGCCTGACAATAAAAAACAGTGCTCATGCCAAACATGAGTTTCACGCCATGGCGCAGATGGCCTACTTTCAGTTCCAGGATGACGAACTGAGTATTGAAGAAATCGAGTCTTCACTTAATGTTGTCCTGGGGACCCAGAATATTGAATTGAGTGGCGGCATGATCCTCTGCCGGAATTTGAGCGGAGAGTTTCGGGTACTCATCCATGCTACGCAGGATAGGAAAAAGCTACTTGAGGCCGCATACAGGTACTGTACTCGATGGGTCCGGCTTGATATTTAATTCAAATACCCCTCAAGGGGGGATTGAACTGAATGACAAGCTTTCAGGAGTACTCAGTTTAGTGCCCCCTTGAGGGGTGAGGCACTAACCCCGGTAAACGTGAAAATAAGCCAGGACTCTTTTCAGTACCCCCTTGAGGGGTATAAGTGCCTTGGTGACCACTTTAAGTTTTCAATTTCAATACACTCTCCAGATTTCTTGTTTTTTATACCCCTCAAGGGGGTACTAAAAAGAGTGACAGGAAATATGGAGTAAGGCACTAAAGGGAATAAGGAAGTTACAGTGAAAAATGAAAGAGTGAAGTCTAGACAGAAA
>WTAT01000449.1 GCA_013139415.1 Desulforhopalus sp. | reverse complement strand
AGCAGGACGTTGAAAAACTCAGTTTTTTTGACAAAGCCAAACTCTTCGAGCAGCGCAAAGGCACGTTTGAAACCATGCTCATTAACGTTTATTACGGCATTCCACTCTTTCATAAGCACTCTCTTTTAATAAGGCATAAAATATTTTTTGTCTTCGCAACGTGAAGTTATCTAGCAATGCTCTTGGTATTTTAATCCTGAATTCTCTCACCAGTTTTTGGCACCACGGCTTGAGGGCACACATTCCTGATTTCATCATAAAGTGATCCAGAAGCATTTTCATATCTTTTTGAAAAATGAAACGGTACGAGATATTTGACACCAGCAGCAGAAGCAATCTCACCACAAGCACGGGTCGTCAGATGTCCTGTTCGTGAGGCAATGCCAATTTCAGCTTGGGCAAAAGCTGCTTCACAGAAAAATGTATGGGCACCCTGGGCAAGTGTTGTCAGCTTTTTACGGTTATTCTGAGAGTCTGCAAGATCTGTAGCATAGGTGAGCTTTTCTCCTGGAGTGATAAGAAGCAGGTTGTCTGCGAGTTTTCCAGCTGTTTGACGTGTCCCGTCAGGCAATTCAATTGCCACACTACGATTCCCTGCCTCAACATGAGACTTTAATTTCTTTATCCAGGGTCCTGCTTTTAATTTACAGGCAGTAAGATAATCTTTGCGGATTTTGAGTTGAGGGGCATGTTCAAAAGAGTAAGCCAATACCGGAGTCCCATGATCCAACATTACTGCTCGAACTGTAAATAAGGCTTCTTGCCGAAGTATTCCTTCGAGTACTTTCTGGTTTCCATAGTGTTTTTTATGCGTCCGGCCCGCTTGCAAATCCCACATATGCAATTCTTTCCCATGGAGTTCGAAAACCTCAAAGCGTGGTCCCCATTCGCCGACACGGTCCCATAGGATGCCGTTGATTAAACCTTCAATGTGATCAGAAAGCCCTGGCGGTCCATAGAGACGGCAAGGAGGAAGTCTACCGATACGGGAGCGTAGCAACCACAAAAAACCACTTATGTGGTCAAAATGGGTATGGCTGATAAACACATCAGTTATTTGATGGGCAATTTTGGCCGGAAGTCGACTCCCTTCACCGAGATCAAAAAGAATGCTGCGCTTCTGGTTGCTCAATCGCATATGTAAAAGCGGATCTCCAAAAAGGCCGTTTACCAGAATGCCGACAGCTGATCCGATATGGACAACAGGACGTGGACCAGTGGGTTGAGTACTCAGGTCATTTGATATGACGTCAGGCGGTGGGACAAATTGAAAAAAAAGTGACGCAAAGGGTTTGGAACTGCACAAATCACCTTTTTTGTTACGGGATGCATCGCGGATCAAAAGCTGATCGCCTTTTTGAGAGGTAGCCGGCATCCGAACTTGTAAAAAAGTGTCGTGAACTCCAATCACCTCTCCGAGTGCCAGAGTCTGTTGCTGTGAAAGCAGGGCAACCTGACGTCCTCGCCATTCATCTTTTGCCTCAAGAGGTGGAGGAGTGCCGGTTAGGATTATCTCGGAAAGCTGTATTTTCTTTTCAACAGCCTTGCTCAAGTATATATTCCATAACTGACGACGGTAACGTGAGCGTTGCCGTTTAGTGGGGCAACGAGCCTCAGAGGCTGCTTCAACAAAGTAAACAGCAGCATCTAAGCTGTTCAGCTCATTGGCGAGAAGCACTCTCTTTCCTTTTCTGATAAGAACTAGCACGGCATCGATTTCTGCCGCTTCCACCAGGCCGGTTAACAGCTCTGCCCCTGCAACACCTCTTACCACTCCCGGGGCATCAACGAGAAGTATTCCGGTGTTATACATACCTGCCAGCCGTTTTACCGCCGACACCAATGGTAGACGAAATCTACCGGCATCCAGACTACATAAGGCTTCAAAATGGAGAGGTTGCCATCTTTCTTCCTGCCAACTTCCCAGACAAACAGCCCCAGGTATACCAAAGGAAGGGGAACCCGGATCCGCGTTCAGACAAAAACAGGTTCGCCCCGATTCTCCCAGTTTTTGGGCCAATTCTCTTACTAAGGTAGATTTGCCAATACCTGTCTCACCAATCAGCAAGACACGGCGGTCAACAGTGAAAATCGTGCTTATAATTATATCTGCTGAGTACTTGAGTGGGTCTCGCATAAAAAAAGTCGCTCATTATATATTCGCCATACAACAAGGGAGCAGGTGCTTATGGAGTCAAAGTAACATACAAAGGTGGCATAGAAAACGTAAATTGATTTTGACGTATTCGTAATCAATTGATAGGAGCGGATGCTTCCCCTTAAACCATCACATCGCTAAAAGGAGTACCTATGAACCTTTATCTGGTCCAACATGCAGAAGCAGTGGCAAAGGAACAGGATCCCGAGCGACCATTATCTTCCAAGGGGCTTGCAGATATCAAGAAAATCGCAGAATTTGCGGCAAAAAACTGTCATATTGGTGCGGAACAAATCCTGCACAGCGGCAAATTACGCGCTCGGCAAACAGCAGAAATGCTGGCGACAGAATTGAATGTGCCCACTCCTCTTGAGACCGATGGTTTAGCCCCTCTTGATGCGCCAACAATCTGGACAGAGCGCCTGATTGAAAGGACTGAGGATATCATATTGGTCGGGCATTTGCCGTATATGAGCAAACTGGCCTCAACCCTGCTGAGTGGTGTTTCGGAAACAGATGTAATACACTTTCAGATGGGAGGGATAGTTGCCCTTACCCGTGAAGAAAACCTTTGGTCCCTTCGCTGGATGATCGTGCCAACTATTCTTCCATAAAACTCTCTGGTGCTGATAGCAAATGGACATTGACCGTCCTCCTCATAATTGGTTGGTTTCCCCAAAGCAAGCCGTTGCCATTCAACACAGACTTGCCCTGTTGAGAAAAGAAACAAAACCCAGGAAGCCCTTTCGGTATATAGCCGGGGTTGATGCGGCTTTTTCAAAAGGGACCGAACAGTGTATTGCCGGAGTGGTTCTCTGGTGTATACAGACAGCCAAAGTGGTAGAAACACATACAGCCACCGCAGAACTTCGTTTTCCCTATATTCCAGGCCTTCTCACATTTCGGGAGGGCCCGGCTATTATTGCCGCACTTCGTAAGTTGCGGAAGACTCCGGATGCCCTGATGTGCGATGGCCAGGGAATCGCCCATCCCCGCAGGTGTGGGATTGCAACACACATCGGGATAATCATTGATCTGCCTGCTGTTGGCTGCGCTAAAAGCCGATTAATCGGAGAGTACCAGGAACCTGGATCAGAGAAAG
>WTAT01000119.1 GCA_013139415.1 Desulforhopalus sp. | reverse complement strand
GCAGAAAGATGGCAAAGAACGGAAAGATGTAATGCCACATGTAGGAAGTGCCACCAGCTGCACCGGTTATAAGCAGATAGAGGTAGAGGCAGTACATCATCGCCACACCTATGTATCTGCTTGCCTGTTTGTAAGAACTAAATCTGAAAACAACCAGGAGTATCAAGAGACATAGGGCTGCAGTTAAGTCAATCAAGGCAAGCGGTATTTCTCCTTGTATCCATGAAGCTACAGCCACCCCAATAAATACAATGATAGCCATGATACACATAATCATGACCATTGTGTCTCTCCGACTGATTTCCTTGTCCATATAGAGGTGATTGTTGGTCATGAGTGGGCCATTAAAATATCACTGTTCTAATAAGTGATCGGAAGTTTCCAGTTCAGGGTAATTGAAACAATATTACAGAACCGATTGTGTAATTATACTCCGAGTAAATGAATACTTCCATGCCGTTTACTCACTTTTTGTTGTAACTCAAAGCTCCAGAGGTGAAAAATAGCTTGACTGATTCGGTCGACCGACCTAAAGTCTCGTTTTTTAGTAAATTGTATGGAGCTGTCTGAACGCAAAATGAGGAAAGCAATGGATAAAAACGTTGTAAACACAAGAGAATTGCTCGTTGTTTGTGCCGGTGAGCTTTTCGGTGAGCATGGCTACGATGGTGTAAGCACCAGAATGATAGCAGAGAGTGCCGAGGTAAAGCTGAGCGCTATTCATTATCATTTTGGCAGTAAGGAAAATCTGTATATTGAATCGTTTACCTACGCTCATGAGAGAGGAAAGCCTGCCAATTTTACTGATGTTATAGCCGAAAATCCGGCCTTAACCGAGACGGCTCTCGGGCAGGCGGAGATCATCAGAAAAACAGTGTTTCGGACAATGAATGACTATTTCAGACCCGAACGTCCGGAATGGGAAACGATGATATTAATTCGTGAACTCGCTAGTCCTACTTCGGCCCTGAGCACCCTGACGGAAAAACTTTTTAAACCCAACGCCGAAAGCGCAGTTGATTTCTATAAAATGATACGGCCCGACGCAGCAGATGATAAAGCAAGCGCCTGGTCAGATCTACTGCATAGCCATGTACTCTTTTATTCCATGGCTAAAAAACCAATTGAGTTGGTACGTGGTGAAAATGCTTTAACTCCAGAATTTTATCGTACGACCGCCAGAACTCTGGCTCGTGCCATGATTCTGGAAATAGGACTGCCACTGCCAGATGATTTGAAATAGTTTTCGGATGGGAACGAAATAGATTCCCAACTTGCGTCCCGTTTATCAGGCCTAAAATGGAGAGAAATGATGGTAAAGAAAAAACATTTGGCGATTGTGGCCGCAGCAATCTGTGCCATGGGGACGAGCTGCTGGTATGCAGTGGTGTCCGGAACAGTCGAACAGAATGAGAAAAAGGAAATAACCGCAGCAGTTGTGCGGCCAGTGCCAACTGCCATCGTGCAGGATGCTCTTTTGGTTAGAAAACGCTTGTTTCCAGGGACGGTTCAGGCCCAGAGCCGAGTTGAAATAGCATTTTCACTGGATGGTCTGTTGGTGGAACTCAATGGGCAAGAGGGCAAAAGTGTACAGAAAGGGGAGGTTCTGGCAAAAATTGATCAGCGGGATTTCATTCATAGGCTTGATGCTGCAAAAGCCAATTATCTACGTGCTGAAACGGAGTTTTCCAGAACAAAGACCTTGCAAAACAGAAAAGTGATCTCCCAGGCGGAATATGACAATGCCAAAACTGCCTTTGATGTCGCCAGGGCAGAGCTGCGGATACGTGAAAAAGCACTTGGGGATACTGTACTTGTCGCTCCCTATGATGGTGTTGTTGCTCATAGGTATGTTGAAAATCATGAACATATCAAAAAGCAGGCGTCAGTTCTGGCCTTTAAGGATATTTCTAAGATTGACGTGGTGATTCAGGTCCCGGAAGGGCTCATTGCCCATGGAGGCACCGAAGAATTCAAGGATATTCTGGTAAATTTTGATGCGGATGGTGAACGCTGGTTTCCCGGTGTCGTAAGAGAATTCAGGGTTCTGTCCGATCCTGTCACTAGAACCTATGAAGTTGCAGTCAGTGTCAAACCGCCAAATGATCTACGTGTGTTACCGGGTATGACCGCGACTGTGAGCGTCACCACCCCCGCCACTCCCCAAAAACACAAAACCGCTCAAAACGTCAGGCTTGTCCCGGTTGAGGCGGTATTTGGCGGGAGTGATGGAAATTCATACGCCTGGGTCATTCCAGAAGCGGGTGGTAGTCCTCATAAAACAAAGGTAACGCTTGGTGCACTCTGTGAAGGGGGCATTGAAATCATAGATAGTCTGGAAACCGGTCAGCGAGTGGCCGTTTCCGGTGTCCACAGTCTACATGAAAATATGCAGGTTAGACCCGTACGGGAAGGCCGTGAGGGACTTGACGGATGAGCCTGGTAAGCTATGCATTGAAAAACAGGGCAGTAATCCTTGTCCTGATCCTGATGATATCAATTGGAGGCTTTCTTTCCTATGGGAAGATTGGTCGTCTGGAAGATCCTCAGTTTACCATTAAGCAAGCAGTGATCGTTACCCAGTACCCGGGAGCCACTGCCGAAGAAGTGGAGATGGAGATTACAGACCCTTTGGAGACGGCTATCCAGCAGCTGAAACAACTCCATGAGGTAAGGTCAATCTCGCGCGCTGGCCTGTCAATTATTTATGCAGAGATTCAGGATTCGTACGATAAAGACACCCTGCCACAGGTTTGGGATGAATTGCGCAGAAAAATAAATGGAGCGACAGCATATCTGCCTCCAGGTTCTTCAACACCCGTGATTCAGGATGACTTCGGTGATGTTTTTGGCGTTTTCTTTGCGATCACCGGTGATGGGTACTCCCAGCATGACCTGCAGAAGATTGCAGAAGACCTCAGGCGTGAGCTACTGCTCTGTGAGGATGTCGGTCGAATTGATTTTTGGGGGTTTCAGCAGGAGGTGGTCTATGTTGAATTTGATCGGGCAAAGCTGGCCCGGCTTGGATTGCCACCTGCAGCTATTTTTAAAACTATCAGTCAGCAGAACTCGGTAACTGAAGCGGGAAAAGTGAAAGTCGGTTCAGAACATGTACGC
Organism: Desulforhopalus sp.; assembly: GCA_013139415.1. GTDB lineage: Bacteria > Desulfobacterota > Desulfobulbia > Desulfobulbales > Desulfocapsaceae > Desulforhopalus_A. Next base: position 9,613 of record WTAT01000119.1, on the reverse strand, counting down.
CTGCGGGTAACCGGTGACTATGTTTCTGTCTACGATATGGGCGAACAGTTAATCCATGGCGGTCAAAGCGGCGGCATGATTCGCTTAAAAGATGTGGCGACCATTTCCAAAGGCTTTATCGATCCACCCCGGGCCTTACTTCGTCAGGATGGAGACAAAGCCGTCGGGCTTGGCATCTCAACTAAGTTAGGCGGCAATGTCGTTACCATGGGGGATGCCGTCAAAGCAAAATTAGCAGAGTTACAGTCGCGCATTCCGGTTGGTGTTGAGATCCAGGCCATTGCCTATCAGGCTGATACTGTAAGAACTGCTGTAGACGGTTTTATCCTCAATTTACTTGAAGCTGTTGCCATTGTTGTTTTTTTACTGGTTGTCTTCATGGGCCTGCGTGAAGGGTTCATCATCGGCGGCATCCTGTTGATCACCATTCTCGCGACCTTTATCAGTATGCTTGCCTTAGATATTAATCTGCAGCGGATATCGCTGGGAGCCCTGATTATTGCCCTTGGTATGCTGGTGGATAATGCCATTGTGGTGGCAGAAGGCTATATCATCAAAACCCGCCGAGGGGTGACAACTGTTAAAGCAGCAGAGCAGACCGTACAGGAAACCCAGTGGCCATTGCTTGGTGCGACGGTGATTGCTATTCTGGCCTTTGCAGCTATTTCACTGTCTAAAGACATAACAGGCGAATTTCTGGGCAGCCTGTTTCAGGTAATCGCTCTGGCGCTTGGCTGGAGCTGGATCCTGGCCGTAACGGTGGTACCCTACCTCTGTGTGACGTTCATTCCAAGTGTCAACCTTGCTGACCAAAAAGATATGTATGATAACGCTTTTTTCCGAGGGTATAAGTCATTTCTCTGCAGGTGTATCCGGTTTCGCTGGCTGACTCTTCTGGTCGTTGTTGGCATGTTAGGTGGAGCTCTCTACGGATTTGGCTTTGTGAAACAAAATTTCTTTCCTGGCTCGACCCGTCCGCAATTCATGGTTGACCTCACTTTTCCTGAAGGTACGCATATTGATCAAACGGATGCGGAACTGGCTAAAGCTGAAGGATTTATACGTGATCTTGAAGGAGTCACCAATGTAACAAGTTTTGTCGGTCAAGGCGCTTTGCGCTTTATTCTCACCTACGATCCGGAGATGCCCAGGAGTGGGTATGGGCAGCTCCTGGTGTCGGTGGATGATTATAGAAAAATTGCAGCTTTGATGCCTGAAGTTCGTCGTTATCTTGACGTCAATCATCCGGATGCCGTCACTAAGGTAGAAGGCTTTAAGCTCGGGCCGGGCGGTGGTGCTGTGGAGGCACGCTTTAAGGGGCCTGATAGTGATGTGTTGCGCAGTCTGGCTGATCAGACCAAGAACATCATGTGGAACCATGGCAACACCGGTACTGTTCGTTCCGACTGGGGAGAACGGGTTAAGGTTGGTTCCATCCAAATGGCCGGTGCCAGAGCTCGTGAAATTGGCGTGAACAGACCGGAGATTGCTACTTCTCTCGCCGGCAATTTTTCTGGAACTGTAGCAGGGCTTTACAGGGAAGGAAAGGATCTGCTGCCGATTGTTGTCAGACCTCCCACAGAGCAGCGTGAGGGGATACACAACCTCGATAATGTCATGGTCTGGAGTGATGCTGTAGGGGCTTCAGTGCCCCTTGGACAGGTTATGGATGGTATGACCACAGAGTGGGAGGATCCGGTTATCCGGCGATTGAACCGCATGCGGACAATGACTGTTTCCTGTCTGCAGCTGACAGGAACCGCAGACGCTCTCTTTCGCGAACTACGTTCCAGTATCGAGGCAATTGAACTCCCGCGTGGGTACAGTCTTGAGTGGGGTGGTGAATATGAAAACTCCACTGATGCCAATAAGAAACTGATGGCCAAGGTGCCTCTGGCTTTTTCTGCCATGTTTTTTATCTCGGTGATGCTCTTTAATTCCCTTCGCCATCCTGTTATTATTTTTCTTGGATTACCCTTAGCCGTGATTGGTATGGCTGCAGGACTGCTTATTTTTGATATGCCGTTCGGGTTTATGGCCTTACTCGGTTTTTTGAGTCTTTCTGGAATGCTGATGAAAAATGAAATTGTCCTGTTGGATCAAATTAATATTGATCTGCGCCTGGGGAAAATGCCATTCCAGGCCGTTATCGATTCCGCTGTCAGCCGTGTGCGGCCAGTGGCCCTGGCTGCGTTTACAACGGTGCTGGGGATGATCCCTCTGCTTTCGGATGCTTTTTTCGGGGCAATGGCTGTGACAATTATGGGGGGGCTTACTTTCGCAACGATTCTTACATTGGTGGTTGTCCCGGTCCTCTACTGCACCTTTTTTCGGGTCTATGAAAATACCCCGGCCCAAATTGAAACATCCGCCAGTGGTGTTGATAATTTTGACAGTGGCAGCACTATTAAGTTAGCACAGTAAGTTTTTCAAATGGTTTTTGAAAATGAGAAGATGATGAAAAAGTCACTTATTGCCTTTATTGAAAAGAGTGAAAAAGAACAGTTCCGGTTACTGGAACAGTTGGTGCTGCAACAGAGTTTTTCCCGTTTTAAAGAAGGGGTGGATGGTGTCGGGCGGATGATCGCTGCAAGCCTGAAGGGGACAGGAATGACCCTGGAGGTGGTGCCGGAATCTGAGGTTGGTGATCAGTTGATTTTTCGTTCGCCTGCCTACCGGACTGGACTTCCTTCACTCTTACTTGTCGGTCATATGGATACTGTTTATCCCGTCGACAGCCCATTTGACTGGTATAGGGATGACGGCAGAAAGGTTTTTGGTCCTGGGGTCATTGATATGAAAGGAGGACTCGTCAGTGCAATTTTTGCAATTAAGGCCTTAGCTGAATGCCGAATGCTTGAGAAAATTCCACTTGCCTTTATATGCAACTCCGATGAGGAAATCGGCTCACCTGCATCTGCGCCTCTTATCAGGACAGAGGCAGACAGAAGTCTTTTGGGGCTCGGTTTTGAGTGTGGCGGACTTAACGGTGAAATTGTAACCGGGCGCAAGGGTGAGGTTGGCTATCTTCTTGCCGTCAAGGGCCAGGCTGGTCATGCTGCATTTGCCTGCTCGGAGAAAGCAAGCGCCATTCTCGAGTTGGCCCATAAAATTATTGCTCTGGAACGACTCAACGATTACCAAAGGGAGATAGTTGTCAACGTCGGAGTGATCAGAGGTGGAATAGGTCCGAATACTGTCGCTGACTCGGCTGTGGCAGAGATAGATACGCGGTATTTGGTGTCGGCGGACGCTGAAGAAACAGCGGCGAAGATCGAGCAGATTGCCGTGGAGTGTTTGGTGCCGGGTACCCGGGGGGAGCTACACAGAACCCTTTTAAGAGAACCTATGGTTCAGACTGCAGGCAACAGAGAACTCTTTCAATTAATATCTCGGGAAGCGGAAGTGCTTGGATTGCCTTGCAAAGAAGAGTTGCGGAGTGGAGTATCTGATGTGAGTGTTATTGCCGAAGCTGGTATCCCCGTAGTTGACGGAATGGGTCCTGTTGGGGATTGCGACCATAGTGAAAAGGAATATATGATCAGAGACAGTCTCCCATCCCGCTCTAAGCTCGCTGCACTTAGTATACTGAGTAGCTGGGGGTACTTCAGCACTAAATGATGATCTTAAAGTCTGTAAGCCTTTGTGTTGTTGTTCTGGAGGTTGTTGTACCTCCTCCCGGATGGTAAGCGGTGGGGAATGGTAAGGGGCACTGTGCAAAAGGACATTTCTGCTCTCGACAATAACAAAGACCATAACAAAGACCATAACAAAGACTATGACAAAGACTATGAAGAGCAGCATAAAACAGTGAATGATTTGTGATATGATGTTCTCCTTTTAACGTTGAATTATTGAGCCCAACTCCCGTTGGGCTGTTTTTCAAGGAGATTGTTCTTCTTATGCTGAGTTGAAAATGCATGTGAGACAAAATATTACCTGAAGAAATACAAGACATGCCTGTGCAATAGTCCAGTATTGCTTATGAGCGAAACCGTCTCTCCCATTCATATTCACGACCGGTAACTTTGTCTTCCATTCTCCGGATTCTTCTTTCAAGTTCTTCGAATTTTTTTCGCAGACGTTGGGCGGCCGTTTTAGGAGAGTGTACGTAGCTGTCATAAAACTCCCGCTCTTCCTCACTTTCAACAGGTTTCACCGGTTTTGGCTTCATAAAAAAGGCCGCCACCAGGTAGATTCCGATAACGGGCCAGAAACCACTGAAAATAAAAACAATCACCAGCGCCAATCTTACCCAGAAGACAGAGAGATCAAAGTATTCGGCGATCCCTTTGCATACTCCCAGGAAGACACCGTTTCGAGCACGATAGATACCTGCCTGTTTCTCGTAATATCCTGTCATTTTTTATACCCATCCTTTTCCTGACCTTCTGTCAGAATTGTTTCAAGGGCGTCAATTCGTCCTTCGAGTTTTTCCAGTCCCTGATATATCTCTTGGATAATCCTGGCCTCCTCACTGTCAGTCGCACCACTGGAATACCTGTTGGTACGGGTTTTAACGATTATCAGTATGGTCCCGCAGATAAGCGTTGCTAAGGCAACGATAGAACCGAAAACGATGGCAACAATAATGATATTGAGCATTGTGTGTTAACTCCAGCCTAGGGGGTGTAAGTTCCTTCACGAAATGATTTTTTTGAAAAACAATACAATCATTTCGAAGTCACTAAATTGCTTCTCTTCTGTTGTTCGATTGAGCAGCTTTAATCTTGGCCAGTTCATTTTCAATCTCATCATCCGAGGCCAGGTTGTCAAATTCTTCATCGATAGTTGGTTTGTTTGCCATGTTTACCAGATCCGCCTCGGCCTCCATCTGCTCGATCCTGCTTTCGAGTTTGTCGAATCGGGCCATGGTGTCACTGCTGTTGCTGCGTCGGATTTCTCCCTGGGCACGTTTTTTCCCGGTAGCCCGCTTGTGGCGCTGGACAAGCACTCTCTTTTTTTCCTTGGCGTTGTTCAGTTTACTCTCCAGTTCGGAAATATCTTCCTGGTATTGTGTGACGAGTCCAGCGTATTCTCCTAGTTCATTTTCAAGGGCTTCGGCGACTTCAGAAAAACGCCGTTTTTCGAGGAGTGCTTCCCTGGCCAGGTTGTCACGTCCTTTGGCTACGGCAAGGTTGGCGCGCTCGGCCCAAAGATCTTTTCTGCCATGAATTTCATCGAGTTTCCTTTCAACTTTTTTGCGTCCGGCAATGACGCCGGCACAAGATGATTTCAGTTCGATGAGGGTGTCCTCCATTTCGTGGATCATCAGTTTGATCATTTTCTCGGGGTCTTCCGCTTTGTCGAGCATAGAGTTGATATTTGAACTGACTATATCGCTGAATCGTGTGAAAATTCCCATGTTCTTCCTCCTGAATTGTGTTTGTGGTTTACTCTACATATAGCAGGATGTATGCCTGTTGAAGAAAATTTGAAAAAGTATGGAAAACCGTGGTGTGGCAAACTTGAATATTGTTTTACTGTGGGTTAGGATTACCATTATATAGTTAATGAAACTAATAAATGGTTTTTGGGGCCGACACGTTATGCCGATACGTAAAGGATCAGAATTTTCATCGTCGAGGGGGGAAGCCCTTGGCCAGTCTGAGACATTCCTTGATTTTCAGGAACTTCTTTCCCGTGTTGCCCCTGTGGACAGACCGGTGCTGTTAATAGGGGAGCGAGGGACAGGAAAAGAACTGGCAGCGAGTCGTTTGCACTTTTTATCTAAGAGATGGCAGGGGCCATTTATTACCTTAAACTGTGCGACACTTTCACCGTCGCTCATCGAAGCAGAACTGTTCGGTTTCGAGAAAGGGGCTTTCACCGGAGCCGAAAGTCGAAGGAGTGGACGTTTTGAGGCGGCGGATGGGGGCACACTTCTTCTCGATGAAATTGGTTCGATCCCGCTGGAGGCGCAGGAGAAAATTCTCCGAGTGGTTGAATATGGTTCGTTTGAACGTGTGGGCAGTTCTCAGCCCGTTGAAGTGGATGTACGAATTGTGGGGGCAACCAATGTGGATCTCAAGGCGATGGCTGAAAGGGAAGATTTCAAAAGGGATCTTCTTGATCGCCTCTCTTTTGAGGTGTTATTCCTGCCACCTCTTCGCTATAGGGGAGAAGATATTATGCTCCTGGCCAGCCATTTCGCAACCCGGATGTCTTTCGAGCTCGGCAGGAGCGAAATCCCCACTTTCACAGAAGCAGTTGTGAGGGAGCTGGAAGACAACAGCTGGAAGGGTAACATCCGGGAACTGAAAAATGTAGTGGAACGGGCAGTGCATCGCTCAGATTCTGGTCATATTGATAAAGTTGTCTTTGATCCCTTTGTCTCTCCTTATGAATCAGTTTCGGTGGCTTTCCAGGAACATCTCAGAGAAAACACCAACATGCAACCTTCGATCGAGGCAGCAGAAACCGTCTCCATTAAACAGGCAGTGGAGGAACTGGAAAGATCAATGATGCGACAGGCATTGACCAGCTGCCGTCACAATCAGCGAAAAGCCGCAGCACGTCTTGGGCTCACATATGACCAATTCAGGGGTAAAATTCGAAAATACGGGGCCGCAGTTTTGGAGCAGACTGGTGAGACAGTTTGACAGCATCGCCAAGGTGGTCGGAAACTGTCTTGAAAGCCAGCAGCCGCCACTGTGTGGTGACACAAAGTCGTAATTGAAAATGATTCCCAGGTAAGGTATTCTTTCTTCGTTCTATAGTATTTTCGTAAGTATATACAATTAAAGGAGGGAGTATGAATTACCCGGTTTGGTTTCTGCCGGAGACCGGTGGAGGATTTCTTATTGCGCTGATCTCAATCCTGCACGTATTTGTTTCCCATTTTGCTGTTGGCGGCGGTTTATATCTGATCTATGCGGAAAAGAAAGGGCTGAAAGAAAACAGCCAGCCAATTCTTGACTTCACCAAAAAGCATGCCCGCTTTTTTTTACTCATTACCATGGTTTTCGGGTCGATATCCGGAGTGGGGATCTGGTTTATCATCGCCTTGGTCAATCCGGCTGCAACGTCTCTTCTTATCCATAATTTTGTCTTTGGCTGGGCGGCCGAATGGGTGTTTTTTACCGTTGAGATTGCCGCGGCCTTTGTCTATTACTATATGTTCGGCAGGATGGATTCTAAAACCCATCTGAAGGTCGGTTGGCTCTATTTTGTAGCTGCCTGGATGTCGCTGCTTCTGATTAATGGCATAATTGGTGTCATGCTGACCCCGGGAAGCTGGCCAGAAAACATGGATTTTTGGGCAGGTTTTTCCAATCCGAGTTTCTTCCCGTCCCTTGTCTTTCGGACTTTTATTGCTTTAATGATAGCTGCCTGTTACGGCTATCTTTCCGCATCATTTACGGCAGACAGAGATGTGCGGATAGCCATGACCCGTTTTTCTGCTAAATGGGCCTTGGTTACTCTTCTCATAGCCATAATTTCCGGTCTCTGGTACCTGTCGATATTGCCCGGTCAAGCTCATGGGCTGGTGATGGGTAAATCACCCACTATTGCTGCAGTCCTGCCTTGGGGGGCTGGCGGTGTGCTGTCCCTTCTGCTAATCATGCTGGCTGCCGGGATAATACGTCCGGGCCTTAACCTCAAGCCAGTAGCCTGCCTGGCGATGGTGAGTGCCTTACTGGTTATGGGTGGATTTGAATGGACCAGGGAGGCGGCTCGCCGCCCCTATGTCATCAACGAGGTGATGTATTCCAACTCTATCCTGAAAAAAGATGTAAATGAATTGAACCAAACGGGCTATCTCCGGTCAGCCCTCTGGGTTCAGAATAACGAAGTGTCAGAGGACAACCTTGTCGAAGCTGGTCAGGAACTCTTTGTGCATCAATGTTATTCCTGCCACACTGTCGGCGGCAGGAATAATGATATCGTCAGGGCAACCAGCAGTATGAGTTATCGTGCACTGGTGAGCTACATTCGCAAGATCCATGAAGTACGCTATTTCATGCCGCCGTTTGTCGGTACCGAACAGGAGAGCCGAGCCCTGGCCGTCTATATCGCCGGTGGTCTCCATGGCAAAGATGTGCAGAAACCCCAACAAGGGGCAGGCACAATGGCAAAAGGGGAGGCCCTGTTTGAGGAAAATTGTTCGTCCTGTCATTCAGCGGAGGACCTGGCTGGTGCCTTTGAAGGTTTGCAACAAAATGAAATTGTTGAGATGCTGGGCACCCTGGATGAAATATCCGATGAAATGGAGCCTTTTGCTGGCAGTGAAGAGGAGCAGGATCAGCTCTCCGGATACCTGGTCTCTTTGAACGAAGAGGAAAAGCAGCAGGAAGTTATTGATGGCAAAGAGGTCTTTAACGCTCATTGCACCATGTGCCATGGCGTATCGGATATGAAGAGGAGAACCGTGAACCTGGAGCGGCAGGATTTATTCACCATGCTTGGCAAACTCGATCAGCTGCAAAAAGCGATGCCGCCTTTTAGAGGTACGGCGCAGGAGCGAGAGGCGTTGGCCGATTTTCTCGACAGTAACAATCAGGGAGGTCAATGATGGACCCACTCATTATTCCACAACCGGATACAATACCAGTCAGTTGGGGCTGGTTCCAGTTCCTGTTACTGGTGACCTTTCCGCTGCATCTGCTGGCCATGAATGCCATGTTGGGTGGCTTGGCCATAGGTATTGTTCAGCATATGCGGGGAGGGACTTTGCAAAAGCAGCTGGCCCATCGTATCGCCATCGCTCTGCCGCTGGTTATTGCCTTTGTTGTCAATTTTGGTGTTGCCCCGTTGCTTTTTGTTCAGGTACTTTATGGACAGTTCCTCTACAGCAGCTCAGTTCTCATGGGGGTTTTCTGGATATTGATTGTGCCGGTGTTGATTATCGCCTATTACGGAGCATATTTTTACGATTTTCGCTTTACCCAACTCGGCTCGGCTGGTCCATTTGTGGCTGTTCTGGTATTTTCCCTGTTGGTAGTCATCGGTTTTTTCTTTTCGAACAATATGTTACTAATGGCAACACCGGAGCAGTTTGGAGAGTATTTCTCGCACAAAGGTGGCACCTTGCTGTCTTTTGGACAGCCCGGTTTCTGGCCACGTTTTCTCCATATGTTAATCGGTGCCCTCGCCATTGGCGGCCTGTTTGTTGCTTTGCTCGGACGTTTTAGAAAATCTGCCAATCCAGATTTAGCAAAACATGCTGAGCAGGTTGGCTTGAGCACTTTCCTTTTCTTGACCTCCTGCAATGTCATGGTTGGTGTCTGGTATCTTCTCTCTTTACCAAAAGAGCTGATGATGCTTTTTATGGGGGGAAATTTGGGTGCTACTGTTTCCTTTTGTGTAGCCTTGCTCCTTGTGGTAGGCGTACTTTGGGGAGCTGTTAAGAGGGAGTTCTGGTTGACGTTTTACCATGCTGTCGGGCTTGTTGTGGTCATGACCTTTCTGCGGAGTTGGTTAAGGAGTGGTTATCTAAAGGACGTCTTTACCCTTAATGAACTTCAGATTGTGCCGCAGTATTCACCGATGATATTTTTCTTTGTTACTCTGGTGGCCGGAATTGCCTGTCTTGTGTGGTTGATTATAAAGACCAGAGATGCTTTCATTTTGGAGCGGAAAAGTGGGTAAGCGAAGCTGTGGCTAAGGGATT
>WTAT01000004.1 GCA_013139415.1 Desulforhopalus sp. | reverse complement strand
GATCGGGCAGGTAAGCACCCTTCAAAACAGGGCATAAACTCCGACTCCGAAAGGCCGTAAATCAACGGGCTCATATAATGGATATCGGAGTCTACGCTCCGAGGATAAAATTTTGACCATAACGTAGAAATTAGAAGAAAAAGCAATTTTTCAAGGTAGCCTTTAGCTTTTGGTGTGGAGTTTATGCTGTTCTATATAAGCCTTTACCTCGTCTGAGTAAAGCCGCATGATATTTTGAATATGCGGGTTTTCCACCGAAGAAATTGTGTGATCGTCAATGGAGCGGATAGGAGCGATATCAACTGTGGTACCGGTAATAAAGGCACCGTTGATCGCACCGATCTCCCTGCGGTGCAGCAGCTCTTCCTGCACTTGTAGTTTCATAGATTTGCACAGGTTCAAAACATGTTTACGGGTAACCCCCAGCAGAACGGTCCGGGCGGGCGGGGTCAAGATCTGACCGTTTTTGAGAAAGAAGATATTGGATCGGCTGCCTTCGGTTATGTTGCCCTGATCATCCACCAGCAAGGCTTCATAGTCACCCGTCCGGGCCCGGGCGGCCTCTACCCGGTCACGAAAAGAACTCCCCACTGTTTTAAGATGGGGTTTGGGCCTTTCGCCCTGAAACAAAATAACGTGAATTCCCCGGGCATATTCTCCCCGACTCAAAGATTCAGGTTCAATAAAGTAGGTCAGGAAATAATCTTCGCACCCGATCCGGGTCCGGATAAGTTTGACATTGATATTTTCACAGCGGTTCTTTTCCACTAGAAGACAGATTTCCTCCAGTACCTCCTCATCCGATTCAGGCAGGGAAACCTTCAGCGCCGCTGCGGAATGTCGCATACGCTGCATGTGTTCCTCAAAAAAAACAGGTAGACCCGCAACGATCTTGACCACTTCATAAACCGACTGCTGCGTGATCCGGTCAAAAATGCTTGTATCCCGGGTTGATCGCCATTGATGATTCAGGATAAAATAGTCCAGTACCGCTTCTTGCTTCATACCTTTTCACCTATTTCCCATTAGTGCCTTACCCCTCAAGGGGGCACTAAACTGAGTACTCCTGAAAGCCTGTCATTCAGTTCAATACCCCCTCAAGGGGTGCTCTTTTTAGTACCCCCTCGGAGTCTATCGCTTACCTGTGGGGTATTAGAGCTGTCAGAGCCAATAGCCCGCATATGTTTCAATCTGAATCGTGTTAAAACGCTTTGCTCCCAAACGAATCCCCATGACAGAAAGCGCTACTTTCCAATGTAATGCTTCCGGGTAAGAAAAAACATCCCTAGCTTCAAATATATACGTTATTGTGCTCAGATAGAATGGAAAAAATATGCAAGGCGGGCAGAATACCTGCAAACCAATCCCCGAAATTTTTCACCGGAAAATGTAGCGAGCTATGGCAGTGTTGAAAAAATGGGGTTAAAAGCAAAAATCATTCATCCAAAAAGGGCAATACCTCGGTTAAGATATTGCCCTTAAACAGTAATGCACTTGGAGGCTTACAACTTAATCACTCCAATCTTGGTGAGAAACACGAGGAGAACAGCAATTGGCGCAACATAGCGGATAGTGAAGTACCAGATATTAAAAATGGTAAGGTAGCCACTGCCGTCTTCCGTTATTTCCGCCCTGGAAATTTTCTTATCCAGGATATATCCAGTGTAGATTGCAATCAGTAATCCCCCAATCGGCAGCAGAAAATTGCTGGCAACGTAATCCAGAGAATCGAGTATTTCCATCCCCTTGATCAGCTTTACGCTCCCGAGGGTTGAGTAGGAAAGCGCTGATGGAATACCCGCAACATACACAGCAATGGTCATACATATTGTCGCTTTTTTCCTATCATATTTTTTCTCATCTATCATGAATGCGGTAAGCACCTCCAGCAGAGAGATAGCTGAAGAGAGTGCAGCAAACGCCAGTAGAAGAAAGAATAATGTAGATAAAACTGTGCCGAATTGAATAGTCGCAAATACCTGTGGCAAGGTCTTAAAAATCAGCCCCGGACCACTACCGGGCTCCATGTTGACAGAGAACACAATGGGGAAAATCGCAAGGCCTGCAATAATAGCAACCAGTGTATCAAGAAAGGCGATTCGGATGGCTACCGGATAAATTGCCTCCTTCTTGTCCATATAACTTGCATAGGTGATCATGGCCCCCATGGCAAGACTCAGCGTAAAAAAGGAGTGTCCAATCGCCTCCAATACTCCGTTTATAGTAAGTTTTGAGAACTCCGGGTAGAGCATAAACTTCAACCCTTCCACGGCACCGCTGGTTGTCATGGCATAAGCGGCCATAAAGATCAGTATGGCGAACAATGTAGGCATCAAAACCCTGTTCCAACGCTCAATTCCCTTTTTAATACCGCCAATAACCGCAATCAAGCAAAGCCCCATAAATCCAGTGAGACAAATAAGCTGGCGGACAGGATCGGTAACGAGAACTCCAAACATACCGGAAATTGTCTCAGGGTCTTGGCCCGCAAATGATCCAGTGATGGATTTAAACAGATAGTCAAGGGTCCAACCGGCCACAACACCGTAATAGGACAAAATGATAAAAGCGGCCGCGAGATTCAACCAACCAATACTTTTCCAAAACTTGGATTTAGGGGTGAGTTCACGAAATGATCCAACAACATCTTTCTGGGAATGCCGACCAATAAGAAATTCCGCCATTAGAATAGGGAGACCGCAGCACAGGATTGCTACAAGATACACAAGAACGAAGGCACCACCACCATTCATGCCTGTAATATACGGGAACTTCCAGATATTTCCGAGACCTACGGCCGAGCCAACAGCGGCGAGAATAAAACCAAATCTACTGCTCCAATGATTACGCACAAAAAGTCTCCTTTTTATTCAAATTATACGAAAACCGACAAGTGTAGATCAAAATTAGAACATGTCAACAATTTTGCAGAGTGAAATCGCGTTTATTCTCTAATTTAAGTAGAAAAATTGATGAAAAAAATTCACATAATCCTTTGCAGTCGACTAAAACCGAATCAACATTGAGAAACAACTCAGAAGTCTAGTGCTTCTCATTTGTCAAATTTACTTCAGGTTAATACCTTTTGATTTTGCAACATTAGCAATTTTATAAACTAGCCTCAGCTCTGATTCTGTCCGCATATAAGCGGCTTTCGATATAGAGAGAGGTCGAGGAAACAGCACGATCGCAAACAGGAAATACTGGTATATCATTTGAGAGCAAGGCATCGCGTAACGGGTCATACTGCCTTCCACCATCGACCACCCCGATAATAGGAATTTCACTATTTTTAACGACCCGGGCCAGTAGGGAAACGATTCCATTCTCTGCACTCATTGAAAACGCAGGAGTATTCGTTTCGCGAAGCGTATGCATTGCCGGAGACAAAGGATCCAAGCCTACGACAATTGCATCAACTGCGCCATCTTCTCCCAGAGCCTTGACTATAAAGGCGTGTGCCTCATCATCTGCCGAAGGATTGATATCCAGGGGGTTGCTTACAGTCACCAGGGTTTCCAACTTCTTGGCGCGCAGCACATCGGTAATTTTCGCTACTGTCTTTTCTGAAAAGCTTGCCAGCTCGATCTGAAAATCATCAGATTGAATTGAATCCGCCATCCCTACAGCTTCGAACCCAGCACCACTGACTGCAGCAAGTCGGTTGCCGTGAATTTTTTTGCTGCTGATATTCTCTGCCAGCAGAAAGAGATCCTGGAACTCGGTGAACGATCTGGCAACAATAGCTCCGGCCTGTTTGACACAGCTTTCACATACCATATAATCTCCAGCCAGTGATGCGGTGTGTCCACTCGTCGCATTTTTCCCTTCCGGAGTCCGCCCGGCCTTATAAAACAGCACCTCTTTGCCTATTAGTACAGCTTCACGTACCGCTTTGCAGAACTCCAGGCCATCCAGGTCATTGAACCCTTCAGCGTATACAGCGATAACGTCCACCTGGTCAGAGTCCTTGAAATATTTCACCATATCACCAAGGGTCAGATCAGTCTGGTTGCCCATGGACACCATATACGCCGGGGCCAGTTCGGGGCACTGGCTGCTTCGGTGCAGCATGAATGCACCACTCTGGCTGATAAGGGCGGCACGATGATGACGTGCAGTTCGATCTTTAGGCAGTTTTTCCTCAGGAATAAACCAGGTATCGTACTTTCCGGGATGCGAGACAACTCCCATGCAGTTGGCTCCGAGAAATACCGGCCCGCCGCTTTCGGTGCCGTGCACCGCATCAATTTTTCCGATAACCTGGGCCGCACGCGCTCTGCTCTCTTCATTTTCCCCCATGCCGCCAGGGATGAGCATGACGCTGTTTGCCGCATCCAGGGTGATAATCTCGTCAACCAGTTTCGGTACTTGGGCGGCACCGACAGCGACGACAAAGAGATCGAGTTTTTCTGGCAGCGACTTGAGATCCGGCACACACTTCACGCCGTCAATTTCATCGACACCTTCACGGAGCAATACTACATCATCTTTTGGAAAACCCTCTGCCAGGATATTGTCGAGAATTATCCGGCCAAAGTTTTTTCGTTTGGTTGATGCCCCTATAAGGCCATTTTTTTTCGGATGAAGCAGGTTTTCGATTTTTCTTACCGGCCGCCTGTTTTCATTCATTCCCGGCCGGGAAAATTTACACATGCCATCAAGGGGAACCATGAGGAAATCAGTGAAAGCATATGGGTTGACCTCCAACTCCTCAAGGATAAACTCTGCATCAGGATTAGAGGGCGAGTATCGACGTCCCATCTCTATAAACGAACTGAAGCACTCAATAAGCTGCTCATCTGTCACAATGCGACGCTGTCCACGGGTTAAGCCGGCCAGCTTTCGGTAGGAGATAGTTTTCCTAAACAGCTCGAAAAAACGTTCCCCATCAATAAGTTCGCAAGACGCTGCAACGATAGCCTGTCCTTTGCGAAACCTTTTTGCATAGAGCTCCGTATCTGTTCCTCCCAGTCCGGCACTGATAACCATACCGAACTCCCGGGTATTACGTAAGCCGACGATGAGCTCGTTGCCAAAAGCACCTGAATCAGGTGGCATGAACTGCACCATAAGCACGCCTTTCAAGTCTCTGCCTATGGCCTCAACCAGTGCTTCCCCCCTCAGTCCTCTATAGGCTTCATGAACATAGTCCGGGTTAGCCAGAAACCACCTGGCATAGTTCTCGGGGACCTCGTAGAACATGCGACGGACTGCCGAACGGATTTTGTTCGGATCCTTGGGAACTATACAGACACCACCAACTTCTGTTTTATGAATGATGGTCGGTGAAACTATTTTCAGAACAACCTTTTCTCCGGGAAGGGCCATCAACTCCTCTTCCGACGGACGTGCTCCACGTGGGATGAGTATCGATTTAGGTGGAGTCTCGGCACCGGAGCGCGCGAGCAGATTGTAAACTTCATACTCAAAAAGAAACCCTCTACCCTCTGTCTGTGCGCTGCGAAATAGCTCTGATATGGCAGCAAAGTTTATCTGCACGCCGGTTTGTATATCCATTCTCTAATCCTCAAAACTGAGCATATACTTATATGCAGAGACGATACTATCACGATTCCACAATCTTTTTTTATAGGTTTGTTGATTGCCTCTCAAGCAAAGTCCAACAGTACAACACATTTTGTCCGGCAACAAAGGCTGAGTAGTTTGCCACCCATATTTTGTCACCCATATTGTATGGTTTCGGACTTAGATTTTCCAGGGCCTGGAAGCTGAGTTCAATTGGGAATTCAGGAAATGGCACCAGGGTATTCAGGACACCCATAATAACCACATTTGCACTTCGATCGCTTGCTTGCAAAGTTTAAGGGCGTGGTTGAGTTCACCAACCTCGGCCACTTCACTCTGGTTTCTGCGATGATTACAGTTTTTGCAATGACTAAAGATACTGAGACGGTCCCCTTCGGTGTGCTGGCTAGTCTATATGTAAGTGCTTGATTCCT
>WTAT01000245.1 GCA_013139415.1 Desulforhopalus sp. | reverse complement strand
AAGAAATCGATCAGCAAAAGAAAAAAAATGATGACCAGCTTGCAGAAAGCGGAAGTTTGGGGAGCGCAGCCCAGACTCTTGCAAAGAGCCTCTCCATAAAAGAGCAGGAAGAAAATGCACTGGCGGGTGATCTTGAAGGGCTCTCTCTGGTTCAATCGACTCTGAACAGGGTGTCTATCGCGCCATCTTCCAGCAACACCATTCGTGATGAGGAAGTGGGTGGTATTCCTGTGGATAGTGACTATGTCATTTTTATTGTTGATACGTCAGGCAGTATGCAATCTATTTGGAATCGAGTTTCACGGGAGATCCTTAACGTCTTGAGCATTCATCCCGAAGTGATAGGTTTTCAGATTTTAAACGATCTGGGGAAATCTCTTATTTCAGGCTATAGTGGTCGTTGGATTCCCGACACACCACAACGCCGCCAAAGTGTGATGAGGGTTTTTGGTAGTTGGACGGATGCATCTAACAGCAGCCCTGTGGAAGGGATAGAGATGGCATTAAAAAGATATGCAAAACCTGGCCAGTCAACGGCGATCTATGTTTTTGGTGATGACTATACCGGCTCCTCCTATGATCCTGTCATTGCCAGAATTACTAAAATGAACAGGCTGCAGCCAAACGGGCAACGTCTGGCAAAGATTCACGGAATTGGTTTTCTCTCAAAGTACACCACCGGTCGCTTTGCCATTCTGATGCGGGAGCTTACCAAGAGGAATGGGGGAACATTTCTGGCTTTGCCGCTATAAAGGGAAAGGGCATTCTCGGACAGGCTTTCAGGAGTACTCAGTTTAGTGCCCCCTTGAGGGGTAAGGCACTAAAGGGAAAAGCGACTCTTGATTGCTGCCTTGTGTGCGTACATATTTTGATCCGCCACGACCAATAGGTCCGTTAAGCTTTTCGCATCATCGGGGAAGTGAGCTTCTCCAATGGCACCACCAAGTTTGAGAGATGAGGAATCGAACGAGGTAAATGGTTCAGATAATGCCTTTTCAATGGTATTTCTAATCGGTATAAGGTCCTTTCCTGATCGCACATCATGTAGCGCGATGATAAATTCGTCTCCAGCATATCGGGCTACAAAATCATTCTTCCGAATATGGGTGCGCAATCGCAATGCAACCTCAATTAATGCTTGATCACCGCTATCATGACCAAAACGGTCATTAATCAATTTGAAATCATTGAGATCAATGAAAAGAAGGGCAAAAGGAGTACCACTTTCCTGACTTTCATACCGTTCGATTGCGGCCTGCAAATACTGTTCAAGGGCATATCTGTTAGGTAGACCGGTTAAATAGTCGGTTTGGAGACGACGCTGCATGGCTGAAAAACTTTTTGCAAGATCACCAATTTCATCTTTTCTTTGTATATTTATGGGCTTTTCTACAAATCCGCTGCCAACGCTGTTCACCGCGACTGAGAGAATTTTTAAATCTTTTGTCACCCAGTGGAGAATACCTAGACCAACGAGTACTACAATGATTGTGGCTACAGTTCCGAGCAGCAGGGTACGAATAACATTGTTTCCGATGCCCTCCATAAAATCTTCACTGGGAAGAGCAACAACATTTATCCATTCCAACCCGGCACCATCTTCGAATTTATTGTAAGCCACATGGATTTTTTTCCCGTCGTTGTTTGTAAAGAAAAAAGTTCTGGGATTAAGATCCTCTTTTTCTAGAGAAAGAAATGGCAAAAGATGCAGGTAAATGTCTGTTAACAGTTGATGCCCACTTTCTCCTGCATTGACTCTGATATTTTGTCTCGCTTCATTTTGTCGGACATTTGGGCTACAGGAGGAAGCTATGAGGTTACCATCTGGCTCGATAATGAAGGCGACTCCATTGGGCGATATCTCTATACTGCTAACAAAATCGTTTAACGCCCTTAGGGGCATGTCTGTTGCCACAACTCCATCAATTTCATTGTTGCTATCAAGAACCTGTCGAGATCTTGTTGCCACGAGATGCTGAGTACCAAAATCTATATATACAGATGTCCAGGTGTCATGACTTGCTGCCTGAGCGGCCTGATACCATGGGCGTAACCGGGGGTCAAAAAGTTTCTTTTCAACTTTGAGGGAGTGTGGCTGCCCATTAATGCCATCAATCTGATACCAACTGCGGTGTTCTTCTGCCTTGTACTTTATCCGCAATTCCCCTTTATCAAGCGAGTGACGAAAAAGACCTATAGCCTGGCCAGCTCTGTTTCCATAATAGACATAGTTGTTTGGATCAATGTGTAATGAGGTGGCTATCCAGAAACGAGTGCGGATATTTGCAAAGTCGGACTCAATGGAATCAGGCGCGCGCATTCCACTTGGAAAGGCTGCTTCTAGTGTCGCCATCGAGCCGACGACATGCCTGTCAACAGCCTGGCTGATGCGGCTAACGGTTTCTTTCAAGAGGTGTTCGGAAACAGTTAAAACTGCACGAGAACCCGTAACATAAGATAAAGTCCCAATTGCCACAGCCAAAGCAATAACGAGTGCGACATAAGGAAAGATGAGGACGGAGCGCAGGGAGAAATTCGGCATTCAACAATCTTGGGTCGTAATGTTAGTTTTTTACCTCAGTTGCACAGGGAGTTTTAAGGCAACTATCACTTGGCGATTTTGAGTCTTAGCAATAGCTGAGTATATTTACAGCTTGTGGTAAGAGGTCGCCGATATTCGATTAATCTCCAACTTTTTCTAAGTTAGCCTCTTTCTTTTGACTATTCAATGTTTTTCTTAATAATAAGGGTTTGTTAGCCTTCAGCTTGTTAAATGTGTGAAATGTGTGTTCAGTCCTGGATGTAAAAAGGAGGTAGTGGGGGGGAATGGTTCTGAATCCGAGGGCATAAGGAGCTTTGTGGGGTTTTGGGTTGTTAGGCTGGTGGGTGTGAGGTGATCTTCTTGGTTCTATCAGGATAGCAAATCACTTCTAACACCCCACAAGGGGGGTACTGAAAGGAGTAAAAGAAAATAATCTGTAAGGCACTAAAGTCATCAATCCGAAAAGACAAATTTACTGCATTACCGATAGGTTATCGATTGGATATGAAACTATCCAAGACGGTTTGAGGATAAAAAAAATTTCAGTGATATATCCGTTTAACCTGGTTTAGTTGTGCCTGGGCATGAAGATCATCAACCCAAGAATTATTTTTATTTTTTGTAA
>WTAT01000225.1 GCA_013139415.1 Desulforhopalus sp. | reverse complement strand
TTAATAGATCATCCCTACTCGCCACAACTTTAGCGTTCCTTAAATGTCTATTGCTGATAGAGTAGACTGGGATTGCTGCTACTTTTTTAGAACTTCTTTCCTGAATTATTTCTTTTGCTTCGTTAATTATTTTTTCCCTAAGAAATTCAGGGAATAGTTGTATTAATTGAATTTTCATTAAACTAGACCTTTATTATCAATAAATTATCTGATTACGACCAATCCTCAGCAAGCCTCAATTGATGCTGCGGAATTGGTTTCGATTTGACGGCAAAAGATATCAACGCAGGAACCATTTGACCAAGATTGAATCTTCGATTGAATCGAAAACTGAACTCAGCGAGATAAAGAGACAAATGCTTTTTACTGACGCCATGATACGTACCTCGAATGGAATTTTTTACATTGCCAATGATAGTGTTGAGCCACATAAAGGTTCTGTCGCAAACTTGACTCGGCCATTGGCAGCCTTGCCAGCTTTTGCTATGATATTTTCATTTCCGTGGAGGTGACTCAATGGCAGGCAAGGAAAGGTTTCACGGTGGGCATTTTCCGAAGTGCATCGTTCTTCAAGCGATTTTCTGGTATCTGCGGTACAGCCTGAGCTATCGTGACATCGAAGAGCTCATGAAAGAAAGAGGAGTTGAGATCGATCACGCAACAGTTCAAAGATGGGTCGTCAAATATACTCCGATCAACTGGAAGTTGAGTTCCGGAAAAGGAAGAAAGCTGTTGGCACCAGCTGGCGAATGGATGAGACCTACATCAAGGTCAAAGGTAAATGGAGCTATTTGTATCGAGCCGTTGACAAAGAAGGCAAAACCATTGACTTCTTGCTGACCAAGAACCGAGACAAACTGGCCGCCAAACGATTCCTGAGTAAAGCAATCGACAACTATGGAGTTCCTGAGAAGATCACCATCGATGGAAGTGCTGCTAACAAGTCTGCTCTCGAAGAGTATAATAACGAAAACGACACCTCCATTGAAATCCGCCAAGTGAAATATCTCAACAACATAGTTGAGCAGGATCATCGAGGCGTAAAGCGAATAACCAATGCCATGCTCGGTTTCAAATCATTTGACTCTGCTTCAATTACATTGAATGGCATTGAGATAGTTCATACGCTCCGAAAGGAGCAGCTAGCAACACAGGATATCTCCGTACAAAGTTTAGCGGAAACCTTCTACTCGTTGGCAGTATAGTTGAACTGGGGAAAGGCGAGATTTCAACTTTTTTGAAAACTTTGCGACAGAACCCGTTTTAGCATTGAATAAGAATGGTGCAATGTATGCGACGACTGGTACTGCAGCAAAGTTTTGGGGGATTTGGAAAGAACCTGAAATTGATCTGGAAGGACTTCGTTTTATTCACTCAACTCGACCAGAGGCGTACCCTCTATAACACCACATGGAGCAAGACATGCCTAACTCCCAGTACTGGGCAGATGCTTATCTAGAAAAACGAGTAGATGCAGATACAGCCATTGGCAGAATTCGGTCTGGCCAGCGGGTATTTATCGGCTCAGGATGCGGAGAACCCCAGTTTCTTGTCCAAAAACTTGTCGAAAAAACAAACAACTTCAGTGGATTGGAGATTATTCGATTACTAGGCCTTGAAACTGCTTCCCTTGCAGCCATTGCTGACAAAACCCACGACACCAACCTCAATATCCGGTCCATCTATCTTGGCGCGACTAAATCAAAAACCATAGCCAAACAGCGACGCTTCATTACCCCAATGAACATGTCGGATGTACCGAGCCTGTTTACCACCAGAAAACTCCCGTTAAACGTTGCGTTGATTCAGGTATCTCCGGCCGACGATTTTGGCTGGATGAGCCTTGGCATTTCTGTCGACGTGACCATGGCCGCCGCCCGATCTGCTGATTTTGTCATAGCCCAGGTAAATCCAAAAATGCCAAGAGTCATGGGCCAGAGCTTCATCCATGTAAATGATGTGGATTTGCTGGTTGAATATGAGGAAGAACTCCTGGCAATACCACCCGCAGAGGTATCATCTGAGGCCGCGCAACAAATCGGTAACCATATTGCCAAGCTGATAGAAGACGGATCAACCCTGCAGATAGGCCTTGATGCAGTCTCCCAGGCAACAGTACAAACCCTCTCTAACAAAAACGACCTCGGGGTCCACTCCCAGTTTCTCACCGACAGCATCATGCATCTGTATGCCATGGGAAATATAACTAATAAGAAAAAAGGCCTCAACGAAGGCAAGATGGTTGCCTCAATGGCGGTCGGCACCCCTGATCTTTACGAATTCTTAAATGACAATCCGGCGGTGGATTTTCATCCATCTGACTATGTAAACGATCCCTTCGTTATCTCCCGGCATAACCGCATGGTATCGATGAACGTAGCAAGCAAGATGGATCTCACGGGCCAGGTAACTGCCCAGGCTTCGGCTGCTACACGATTTGCAGGTGTCTCGGGTATCCCGGATTTTGTTCGCGGGGCACGGCGCTCCCCGGCCGGAAAATCCATCATCATGCTCTATTCCACCAAAGAAACAAAAGACGGTTTAGAGTCAGCCATCATTCCAGTATTCAGAGGGGATCTTGTCGTGGTTCCTCGAGGCGATGTCCACTATGTCGTCACAGAATATGGCTGTGTTAACTTGTTCGGCAAGAGCGTTCAAGAGCGTGTAATCGCAATGATTAGTATCGCTCACCCCGATTTCAGGGAAGCTCTTTTGGAGGATGCCAAGGAGCTTGGATTTATTGACACCGAAAGAACACTGGGAGAGGCATCGAGAGCTGTCTATCCCGTACGTCTTGAACAAACCTTGGAACTCAACGGACAAAAAGTCACTATCCGTCCTTCAAAACCGGTGGATGAACGTCGAATACAGGAACATTACTACACCCTACCCAAAGAGGACGTGCTGACGAGATTTTTTTGCCAGAAAACTATCTTTGCCAGAGCAGAGATGGAGACTCGCTCCCATGTCGACTATGTCAACGATTTGACTTTGGTTGCCGTTGTCGGAGAATTTGGATTTGGCCAGATTGTGGCGGTTGCCGAGAGCATGAAACTGGTCAATGAGAACATGGCCGAGGTGGCATTTTCTGTCAGTGAAGATTTC
>WTAT01000060.1 GCA_013139415.1 Desulforhopalus sp. | reverse complement strand
AAAAATACAAAAAAAGTTTTTTTCTTTTATTTTCTTATGGATACCTCTTCGTGTTCTTCGTGAACTTCGTGGTAAAATGACAATGTATGTTCGACTGTAACTATTCAGCGTAGGCTGAAAATTAGCCTTTACTCCAGACTATAACTGTTCAGATGTGCTTCATATTCATTCATTCGGAGTCTCGTTCCTCGCTTACCTGGGACTTCGAAGCATACTTGTGCTATTCGAGAAAGCCAAAATGGGCAAAGATGGGGTGCTACTGAACAGTTACTATCTATTTTCAATTCTCCAGAAGCAGCCTTACCGCCTTCTGAAAATGGTTTCCCCTGTCTACATAGGACTGAAACATATCAAAGCTGGCACATGCTGGAGAAAGCAGCACTGCATCGCCAGGATCTGCAAGTTCTGCAGCCCTCCTCACTGCTGCTTCTAGCCCTTGCGGCATCTCCACCTGAACGACTTTACCCAGGACTCTTTCCATTTTTTCTTTTGCCTCACCTATGAGCAAAAGTCTTTTTACCTTTTTTCGTACTGCCTCTGACAGCAGTGAATAATCTCCTCCCTTGTCCCGACCGCCTGCAATGAGGATAACGGGTTGATTCATTCCCACCAGGGCCGACTGTACTGCACCAATATTCGTTGCCTTAGAATCATCATAGTATGATACGTTGTTAATCTCTGCTATCAGGCTTACTCTGTGGGGAAGGGTTTGAAACTTTTCGAGGCCCCTCCTGATACCTTCCTCTGAACATCCCATCAGGCGTGCCGCCAAAATGGCTGCCATACAGTTTTCCCTGACAGGAGAAAGTTTCATCTGTGCCGAGAGGGGATACTGTTCCTTCTTCTTCCCTTTCCCTGCCCAACACAACTCTACACAATTATTTTTCCACTCAGCTCCCGGCAAGCCGGATAATGTGTTGCCAAAAAAATACTTTTCCCCTTGTAACGTTTTTTTATTGACTCGCTCCATTATTTCACGGTCATCACAATTGAGCACCATGACATCGCTCTGATGCTGGTTTGCAAACAGCTGAAACTTTGTATCCCCATAGGCCTCAAACGATTCGTATCTATCCAGATGGTCAGGTGTTATATTCAACATTACGCCGACCTTCGGCTGAAGTATTCCGGCTGTCTCAAGCTGAAAACTGCTCACTTCCAGTACAGCTAATTCCGCATCCTGACTTCCTATCAAAAATTCAGTCAAAGGAGTTCCGATATTGCCTCCGACAAAAACCTTTTGTCCACCAGCTCGAAACATTGTTCCGAGCATCTCTGTAACCGTGGTTTTACCATTTGTTCCTGTTACAGCGACGACAGGAATATTTATAAAACAGGAGGCAAGTCCCATTTCACCAACAATTGGAATCCCTTGTCTATAACACTCTGTAATCTGAGGAATATTTAATGGGACACCAGGACTGACAACAAGTAGATCGGCATTGAGAAACGTCTTGCTTTGATGACCGCCGAACTCTGAAAAAACATTTTCACTCTCGAGCCACTCCAGAAGAGTTGGAGAAGCATCTTTCTTGAGACCGCTATCTGAAAGAGAAACTTCCACTCCTTTTTGTTTTAAAAACTGCAAGGCCGCAAAACCTGAAATACCGCACCCCACAACAAGCACCTTATACGCTGATGGGTTGCTGATAAATTCTACGAGGTGTTGCTCTATTGTCTTCATTTCCAAGAGATTTATCGTAATTTTAAGGTTGCAAGGGCCGTCAGCCCCAAGATAATTGAAACAATCCAGAACCGGACAACAACCTTTGGTTCTTCCCATCCTTTCTTCTCAAAATGGTGATGGAATGGTGCCATGAGAAAAATTCTTTTCCCTCCTGAAAGCTTGAAATACCCAACTTGAAGTATCACAGAAAGTGCCTCCATAACAAAAATTCCGCCAACCAAGGCCAACAAGATCTCCTGTTTTGTAATAACTGCTACAGTGCCAAGCGAACCGCCTATCGCCAACGAACCGACATCTCCCATAAACATCTGGGCAGGAAAAGTGTTAAACCATAAAAAACCCAGGCATGCTCCGACCAGGGCACCACAAAACACTGTCACTTCACCAGCCCCGGCCACGTAGGGAATCTGCAGATAGGCCGCAAGCCCGACATGACCGGCAAGATATGAGAAAAGAAGATAAACCCCGCCTGTCACAATAGTAGGGCCGATTGCCAAACCATCCAATCCGTCAGTCAGGTTGACCGCATTTGATGCTCCAACTATTACGATGAACATAAAAATGAGATAAAACCAGCCAAGATCGGGGGCTACATTTTTGAAAAACGGAAAATTCAAGGTGGTATCGCTCTCCGGAAGCCTCATGAGAACAAGCCCGATTACAATCACTCCGGCAAGCTGCATAATAATTTTGCCGCGTGCACTTAACCCTTTTGTATTTTTCTTTTTAATCTTTTTAAAATCATCAATGGCTCCAATCAGTCCATACCATACGGTTATACCAAGAATGAGCCACACGTAGATATTCGTCAGATCAGCCCATAGTAGTGTTGATAAAACAACTGCAAACAGGATCAGAAGCCCCCCCATTGTGGGAACCCCCTGTTTGCTGAAATGTGTTTCCGGGCCGTCATCACGAATAACCTGCCCCAGCTGTTTCTTCTTGGCCAACTGAATAAATTTTCCACCCAGCAGGATGGTCAGCAAAAATGCAGTGACAATCGCACCAATTCCTCTAAAAG